>PWKN01000081.1 GCA_003559735.1 Bacteroidales bacterium
AAACATGCCAGCGTGTCAACACGATCGGCATCTGAAATAACAACCCGTCCTGCAAAATAAGCCTGCCTGTCAGCGCCTGTTTCCAGGAGAATCCGGGGCGGTTGTTTTTCGCCATATGCACCATCTTGTCCTGGTTATTTGTTTTTCCACTACTATTCATATCAACACTACTTTTTCCCTGGTAAGTTGTTACTCATCAATGAGCGATCTCATTAGCTCCACATTGTGTACAATGTTGGGATCATCCTCCCAGTTATCGATCCGGGTCAATGTTTCGTATGCCTCTTCATATTCGCCGAGCTCGTAGTAATATACGGCCAGGTTATTCAACGTGTTACTCAGTCCGGGAATGACCTCCAGGATTGTTTCGGCACACTCAATGGCCTCGTGGGGTCTGCCGAGGCGATGATAGGTTATGCCCAGTTGGTCGAGGACATTCACATTGCGCGGACTATATTGCTTTGCTTTCAGGAATGCCCTCCTCGCTTCTTCATAATTTTCCATCCCGAATAAGGCAACCCCTTCATAAAACACAACAGGGTAGAGGCTCGGATCAATACTTCTAAAGGGTGTCTGAGCCTGTCGGGCATAATGGATCATTGTATCCCAGTCATTCGCCCGCATGGCATCACGCGTTTTCCGGATATTGGTTTCCATCCTCAACCCGTGGTATCCATAAACAGATCCAAACCCGAAAAGTACGACTCCGGCAAGGATCATCAGTTTGGGCGCCGGTTTCAGCGGATTTTTGGGTTTATGCTGGTGGTATAGTGTCACCGTTGCCGCAAGCACAATGAACAACAGCGCCTGGATATCGATCCGCTCATAAGTAAATGAAAAGGCAGCATCGGCAAGGTATGCTGTCAGCGCAGCAAACAGGCAAAGTGCCAAAACCCGTGAGTTGCCATTGGCCGGTAAAGATTTTTGTTTGATGATCCGGACAAGGTAGATGAAACCGGTGGCAAAAATGCCCAGAAAAAACAGGATCCCAAACATACCCTTTTCGGAAAACACCCATATGAAGTCGTTGTGCGGGCGGGCCCATCGGAGGGCAGACACTTCGGTAAACTGGTGGTTGAAATAATATGGCGCCTTGACTGTCCAGTTACCTGGTCCGACACCCGTAACGGGATGGTCCCTGATCATTTCGATGCTCCCCTTCCACACATTGATGCGGTGTATGTTATGATGCGACTGTGTGTCAAAGATAGAATATACCCTTCCGGGGATGGAAAACGGAGCGGCAGTACGTCCTGTCCACCACAGGGCAACGAACCCGATGATGCCAGCAGTTAGTACCAGTACAACCGCAGTACGCAACCTGTTTGACAGTCTGAAGTTTTTCGCAAATGCAATCAGCAACACCAGCACAAAAAAGGAACCAAGGGTTGTACCTACCCATACGGAACGGGTTTTCAGCAATACGATCATGATCAGAACAGCGCAGGTCACCAGCACGGCCCCCACCCGCCACCTTTTTTTCAGGCTGGTGATCCCAAAGACCGTAAAAGGGAGCAACAGCATCAGGAAAGACGAATACATATTCTTATGCCCCATCAGTCCGGCAACGGCATACTCAATCGCCCTGCCGTCGGCCGTACGGATGTCGTCGGTCAGCACCACCCGCTGAAGGTATTGTACCATTCCAATGATCAGCACCGGTATGGCACCGATAATGACCGTTTTGCTGAGTTTTTCCTTCCAGCCGGGTGTACGCAGCAAGATCACAGCAGCAAAGAACACCCCCGAACCAAACAGAAGGGTGCGAACCAGGTCAAAATAGACCTCTTGTTTGTTTCCGGCAAAAAAGGAAGCAAACATAACAACCAGCAGGTAGCCGCCCAGAAACAGAAATATTTTTTGTCTGCCTACAGAAAAATCGATGCCCCTAAGGTTTTTGTTGCCAAACACGGTGAGCGTGGTGATGAGAAACAGCAGACCCAGAAGGATAATACGGGGCATTTGTGATTTATCGATGGCCCCGGGAGCATAAAAAACCGGGAGCAGCAGCAGTATCCATCCAAAGAAAAAGAAAAACAACCTTGATCCCGGTTCAGGTGTTTGCAAATGCTTTTTACGACGTTTATGTTTCCGTTTACCGGTCATACACCGAAATGATTACAATGTTTGCTGATTTTTTACTGGTGTAAAGATAAAAAATTGTATCGATGCAAAAAACGATATTTGGTATTTTTGCACAGAATATGCTACCGGTGACCCCGCAACGGCATTACCCGGATGCTTTGGTGATGCAACAATATTTGTCAGACACATTTGTGGTGCAACAAAAATATTTGCCAGACACATTTGTGGCACAACAACAATCACCAGCGGGTTTGTCGTTTTTGACCGGAATCATAAACAGCAAACAAAATGCGCGCAAAGCATAAACACATATATACAGGCCATTCTGTGACACCAATCCTCATAAGCATAATCCTTGCATATGTGGCAATGTGCTGCACCCCTTTGCACGCCGGGTCATCCAATACCGTTTTCGGGAATGCACCGAGCATTACGGAGGTGACGGCAAACACCCCCGAAACGACGAGGATCAGTCTAACTGTTGGCGCACTGGATCATTTCACTGTTGAAACGGCGAAAGGCATATTCACAGAGCTTTTGATCCCAGGCGGACATAGTGTGGGAAAAACAGGCACCCCAAAACTTCCAGCCATCAAAAAACTTATTGAAGTCCCCATAAACGCCGCCGTCCAAGTAAAGGTGCTTCACCATACCAAAGAAACGCACCGCCTTTCCGACATTGGCATCACCCACCCGCTGATGCCTGTACAGCCCTCGCTGCGCAAAGACCAGAAAGTGAGTGAAGTTCCTTTTGTTTATCACCAGGAGTACTATAACACGAAAAGCGCCATCGAACCCACGATGGCTTCGGTCGAAGTGCTGGGCGTATTGCGTGGCCAGCGCATCGGGCGGCTTACCGTGGCCCCCCTGCACTACCATCCGGCTGATGGAACCATCACCGTGTACAACAACATAGAGCTGGAAATAAGCTATTCAGGCTCCGATCATACCGCTTCAGCGAGGCACAAAGCCGCCACCTGGTCGCCCTGGTTTGATGTGGTGTACCAGCAAGTGATCAACCCGTCCGACACCAGGAGCATCCTGGATGATCATCCCGACCTGACCAAATATCCTGTTAAGATGGTGGTGGTGTCGCACCCCGATTTTAAGGAAACACTCCAGCCGTTCATACAATGGAAAACCATCAAGGGGTTTGAGGTGATTGAGGCATATACAGATGTAATTGGCGAAACAGCCGCTGAAATAAAGACTTTTGTGCACGGGCAATACAACGCAGCAACCCCCGGCAATCCGGCGCCCACCTTTCTGCTGCTCGTCGGCGATACAGGCAAGCTGCCGGCATCGGCAACAGGAACTGCTTCAGGCCAGGTTACCGATCTGTATTATGCCACGGTAAACGGCACCTGGTTTCCTGATATGTACTACGGACGCTTATCGGCACGAAATGAGCAGGAACTTCAAAACCAGCTCGACAAGATCCTGTATTACCAGCAATACGCCTTTGACGACCCCTCTTTCCTGAACGATGTTACGCTGATTGCCGGTGCAGATACTTATTGGAACCCGCGCGTGGGACAACCAACTGTGACCTATGGCACCACAAATTATTTTCATTCGGCCAGTGGATTCGTCAATGTCAATGCCTACCTCAGCTCCTATGCGGGATGCTATGATGCGGACAGGATTGCCGTAAGCCTGATCAACTACAGCGCACATTGTTCACCAACGAGCTGGGGCAACCCTCTGCTTACTGTTGCCGGCGTACACAATCTGACCAACGCCGGACAATATCCACTGGCCATAGGAAACTGCTGTCAGAGTGCCATGTTCAGTGAGCCCGAAAGCATAGGGGAAGCCTGGATGCGGGCAGCAAACAAGGGGTCGGTGGCCTATATTGGCTCAGCCCCCAACACCCACTGGTTCGAAGATTTCTACTGGGCGGTGGGTGCCTTCCCGATACAGGGCAACAACAACGGGTATGTCCCTTCAGTGGAAGAAACCACCACGGGGGTATACGACGCACTGTTTGCATCGACATATTACCCCGTAGCGGCAAAAAAGTTTGTGGGCAACCTGGCCATAACCCAGGCCCACCTTGCAGGATACAATACCCACTCAAATGCACAATGGTACTGGGAAGGCTATCATACCCTTGGCGACCCTTCCACCATCATCTATATGACCGAAGGCAGCGAAAATACGATCTCCCATCCATCATTCCTTACTGCCGGTGAACCATCCTTCATGATTTCTGCGCTCCCGGGGTCTTATGCCGCCATCAGCAGGGATGGTATTTTGCTGGGTGCAGCTTTTGTTGACGACAGCGGCAAGGCGTATGTCCCTGTAAGTCCCGCCATAGACTATGGCGAAGCAACCATTGTGGTAACAAAGCCGCAGTATGTTCCTTACATTGTGACGGTGCCGGTGACACAGGACAACACCCACGTGCATATTGCCTCTGATGAAGACAAATCCATTGACAATTATGAATGTTTTGAAGGGGTACAAACATTGACGGTTGCCGGACAAGGAAACTTTTTCAGGGTAGAGGCCGGGGGCAGCGTCACCCTGGTTGCCGGGGAAAGCATTCACCTGCTGCCCGGCGTAACGGTCAAACACGGAGGGTATATGCACGCCTACATCACAGATGACGGAGTTGATTGCACCAGACCGGTGGCAGAATTCAAGGAACCGCCGGTCAGGGAGACCACCACACGTGTGATCGTACCGCAACACAAACGCAGCGACACGTTCTTTACCCTCTATCCCAATCCCACCAGCGGTGAATTTACCCTCGAACTGTCAGATGCCGGACAGGACGTTCCAGTTATCACCGTAGAGATCTTCAGCATCGAGGGAGTCCGCACATTCACCGGCCAACTGCCCGCGCAACAAAAACACCACCTCACCCTCGACGGTCAGCGGCCCGGCATCTATTTTGTGCGCGTAACAAAAGACACACAAACAGGCATAAGGCAGATCATCAAACACCACTAACCTGTGCTGTTATATGGTCACATTATGATGTCCCGGCAACCAGGGGGGGCATTGTATGACGCACACGACGTGAACGAGTGGCCGGCAACCAGTGGGGGCACACAGTATGTTGCACACGACGTGAACGAGTGGCCAGGCATCCAGGGAGGTTACAGCATGCCGCACACACCAGAAATGAGAATGCGCACATCATCCCACCAGTAAAAAATTTTGTAACTTTGATTTACCATATTACGTAAACACTTTAAAACACATAAACCTGTATTATGAAAACTTTACATACTACCGGAAATCCGTTCCGGATGTTTTATTTTTTGATACCCGGCCTGTTTGTCCTGTTGGTAAGCTCATCGCTAAATGCCCAGATACCCACACTGACAATTGGGACCAAACAAGCCTGTCCGGATTCTAAGGTTGAGATACCAGTTACGTCAGGAGGGCATGATAATGTGGGCACTTTTGACCTGGAAATAGATTTTGAGAAAGATGGCCTGGAATTCATCAGGCTCACCAATATATATCCAGCCATTGCAGGAGGCAATCTCGGGTATAACTACAGCGTACCACTACAGCGGCTTTTTGTTTCCT
>PWKN01000282.1 GCA_003559735.1 Bacteroidales bacterium
ACCTGTGGCGCAGGTATCGCCCATATTGCCAAACACCATCGCCTGAACGTTCACTGCGGTTCCCCATTCGGCCGGAATGTTGTATTTTTTGCGATAATAGGCGGCACGTGGATTGTTCCATGATTCAAAAACAGAAGTTACAGATCCCCAAAGCTGTTCCCATGGATCTTCCGGAAAATCCTTCCCGGTCTCGTCTTTTACCGCTTTTTTGAAACGCTTCACCAGTTCTTTGAGGTCGTCAGTATCAAGGTCCTGATCGTTTTCCACGCCCTTCTCTTCTTTCATGTTCTCCAGGATCACATCAAAAGCATCTTCCTCATCATTGCCGGTATGTTTCATGCCCATTACAACGTCGCCATACATCTGGATGAAACGGCGGTATGAATCCCATACAAAGCGATCATTGCCGGTCTTTTTTGACAACCCTTCGAGCGTTTGCTCATTCAAACCAAGGTTCAGCACGGTGTCCATCATCCCGGGCATGGAAGCACGTGCACCTGAACGCACCGACATAAGCAGCGGGTTTTCCTTGTCGCCAAATACAGCATTCATTTCTTTCTCAACCCTGCGCATGTTTTCTTCTACTTCCCTTTTGATCTCATTGATCACAAAATCGTGTCCGCGTTCATTGTACATCGTACACACCTCTGTGGTAATTGTGAATCCGGGTGGCACGGGAACCCCGATATTTACCATTTCAGCAAGGTTGGCACCTTTGCCACCAAGCAAATTACGCATTGTAGCGTCTCCGTCGGCTTTTTTGCCGCCAAAAAAATACACCTGTTTGTTTTGTTTACCCATTTTTTTTCGATTTATAGATACCATTCAATTATTGAACATTCAATTTTCAAACACCTGTTTTGTAATGGATTAAGAATTAAAAAATCCATTTTTCAAAAAAATAAGGTACAAAGATACACGATTTTTTTTATGCGAACCCGGCCTTAAACCATGACTGAAAAAAGTTGTATATTTATCATGCATTATACCTGAATAGTTGATCACATTGTCTGTTGCCTTTTTGGGTAAAGCGCATCTTGATTTTCAGACTGGAGGGGATGCTGTTCTTCGTTGAAAATGCTTGCGCTTGCTAATTTGTCAGGCCATGGACATCTCCTTGCGAATGGTTTGTTTTATGAAGAGGAGAAAAGAAAGAAAGGGCCATTATGAAAAAAAATCCTGTGATTGAACGTTATTGTGAGCTGGTTAAGGAGGAACCATTAAGCACGCTGGAACCTGAGCTTACAGATGATAACAGCTGTGTCCTTGAGTCAACATCGCCGTTTTTTGGTTATTATCATGATGCGCCGATGGCGAATCCTGACCCTTACATATACTGTGTGCTGGCCGATCATTATTCCTATGGTGAGGTGATCAGGGCCGCAAAGCGTGTGAACGAAAACCGGCAAGATCCTGTGGATATTGCTGCGGGAAGGTTGTTCATTCAGGAGAAAAAATGTCCGGTGATCAGGATAAAAGACATCAGGCATTTCAACCAGGTCAAAATAGTTCAGCAAGGGTTGCGCAATGCGGGCATCTTATTTAAAAAGAAGCAGCGCAACATCAAAGAGATAATGGGTGTGATCCATTTGTGCAAGATCCTGTATCTGGTGCCGGCGGGTGATGGCATGTATATGGACGCCATTGATGACACTAAAGCTTATTTTTCCCTGCCTGTCCGGCTCCAGTGGAGCGACTTTAAACTGCTTACGGAGGAAGCAAAATATGATACACGCATCTTATACTTTGATGCCGCGCAGGCAATGATTACAGACAATCACCAGATAATCGACCTGGTGCGTGTATACAAGGAGCACATCAGTGTTGATCAGCTGCGTGCTGTAAAAAACAGGTACCATGAGCTGATAAAATAACCTGCGGCACCTCAATCCTTATTCTTTGATATCGTAAAAACAACATTTTGGAGAAATGTGACCCAATATTAGTATGCGTAATCGACGATGCGTCCGATGTACCTTCCTTCGCTTATGATCCACGTAACTTCATACAGGCTTGGTTTGCGGCTGTTTTTCATGTAAACATAAATGCGTTTCCCGTCGTCAGAGACAAATGCCTTGCTGGAGCATTCGGGTTGTCTGAAGAGTCCGCGCCTGGTACAAAAATTCGGTTCAAATATATCCCTGATTGCCTTCCCTGGGAGTTCCATTCGTTGATCGCCATCAAAAAAATGCACATTCACAATACGCTGGTTTGGCACACTGCCGTCAAATCCCCAGAAGGGACGTCCGTTTATTCTGTATACGTATCCCTGGGGTCCGAATCTTTCAATCTGGTGAACAGCAGAAAAAAAAGGGCCCCGTGAGATATGTATTTTCATGTCGTCGAGGGCAAGTGTAATGGTATGATCGGTCAGGCTATACAGTTCAAATTGTCTCAAAGAAGCCTTGTTTGTCAATCCGGCTATGGACCCGGTAAAAGTAAAGCTTCCGGCTTCTTTTCTGATCACAGAGTCGGTAACACTGAAAAAACTTTCCATCATCCCCTTATAGTCGGGCACAACATAATCGCCCTCTTGCGGAGATGCTTTTATTGCCCCCAGGAGCATGAACAACAGAAAACTGATGCAGGCAGAACAGCGCATATGCATGTATGTTCGTTATTGTTCGCATCCGGTAATGCGGCACATCAACCGTTATGCCGCATTAGCATGCCGTCGGTTGCATTTATTGCCATCATCCGCAATGGTGTTTTCCTGACAGTTACGGGATGATCACTTTCTCACCCATTTGCCGGGGTTGTGTTCCTGTGAGTATATCCCAGAACACATTGGCTTTTGCCATCCATTCCCTCATATGGGTTCTGTCTGTGCGGGAATGGGGCACATTATCGGCATTATAGGCAACCACTGTCATTTGATGATGTTTGGCAATATATACAGCCCGTTGATTATGGAACCTCTGGGAAACCATCGTGATGCTGTCCTGGCCAAATATTTTTTTCGCCCTGACCACCGAATCGAGGGTCCTGAGTCCTGACTGGTCTTTGTAGATCACGCTGTCGGGCACATTAAGCTCTATGAGTGCCTGGCGCATCTGTTCAGGCTCGTTATAATACTGTGTTCGGTTGTCGCCACTAACGATCAGGTAACTTACTTTGCCACCGTGATAGAGATCGGCGGCTGCAGCCATCCTGGTGTAAAAATACGGATTCGGACCTCCGTTCCTGACCCTGTGGGATGTGCCAAAAACAAGGGCAACACGGTTGTAGGGGATGTCCTCCAGGTTATCATAGAGGTGTCCCTCGGCCGAGATCCGGATAACCTGGTTGGAGACCAGCAACAGCATTACAGGGATCAGCACAGCCAGCTCCAGCAAAAGGAATCCCCGCCTGAACAACTTTGTTAACGGACTGTTTGTTTTTTTGGTCATGATGGGATAAAAATACGCATTTTTTTCTGCACCAAAAATATTTCAAACATTATATGTCTACATTAAATAAATAATTATAGCTTTGTCAAAATTGAATTGTTAATTGATTATCAATTAAAAAATTTTTTTAAACAAAAATATAATGGCAATGGCAAGAAAAGGAGATGTTGTCATCAATATAGAAAGTTGCAAGGGTTGTGAAGTATGTATAACAGCCTGTCCGAATCAGGTGCTGGCATTAAGCAACGAAGTCAACAGCAAGGGGTATCACTATGTAATGAAAGTCAATTCGGCGTGTGTTGGATGCGCAAATTGTGCGGTTGTTTGTCCGGATGCCGTTATAACTGTATATCGTGAGAAAAGGAAACAATGATTTTTCTTGCTGACAAAGAAACAGGTTATCATGAACCAGGCCATGCCCGTTGAGGGACAGAATGCAGATGATTATTGCATGGCCGGATCAATGTGATCGAAGTATTAAGTAATCAAAATAATCCCTATGAAAGATTTACGGCTAATGAAAGGCAATGAAGCGATGGCCGAAGCAGCTATTCGTGCTGGTGCTGACGCTTATTTTGGTTATCCCATCACCCCTCAGTCGGAGGTTATAGAGTATTTAATGCGTGAAAATCCTGCTGAACGCACGGGCATGCAGGTGTTACAGGCTGAAAGCGAGGTGGCGGCCATTAATATGGTTTATGGCGCAGCCGGATGTGGCAAGCGGGCAATGACAACCTCATCCAGTCCGGGAGTGAGCCTGATGGCAGAAGGATTATCATATATCGCGGGAGCGGAACTCCCTTGTCTTGTTGTGAACGTTGTACGCGGGGGGCCGGGACTTGGTACCATCCAGCCCTCACAGTCAGATTATTTTCAGGCTGTAAAAGGGGGAGGGCACGGCGACTATAAACTTATTGTGCTGGCCCCGGCCACTGTGCAGGAAAGCGTTGATTATGTGAAGCTCGGGTTTGAACTGGCGTTCAAATACCGCAACCCGGTGATGATCCTGTCGGACGGCATCATTGGTCAGATGATGGAAAAGGTGGAGCTGTTTGAACAGCAACCCCGTTTAACGGAAGAGTTTTCCTGGGCCACGGTTGGAAAGAAGCCAGACCGTGACAGTGTAATTGTCACCTCCCTGCAGCTCCAATCGGAAGAACAGGAAAAGGTCAACTTGCGTTTGCAGGCAAAATACCGTGAAGTGGAAAAGAATGAAGTTCGTTTTGAGTCTTATGAGTGCGATGATGCCGAATACCTGTTTGTCGCTTTCGGTTCGTGTGCCCGCATTACCCGCAAGGCAATGGAGATGGCAAGGGGAAAGGGCATCAGGGTCGGACTCCTCAGGCCCCAAACGGTTTATCCTTTTCCTTATGATGCCATCAATAAGCTGGCAGGACAGGTAAAGGGGATCTTATCGGTTGAAATGAATGCCGGCCAGATGGTTGAGGATGTCCGGCTGGCGGTTAACGGAAAAACAACAGTGAAGCATTTTGGCCGTTTTGGAGGCATGATCCCCAGTCCGGCTGAAATTTTGAATGCATTGGAACAAAAAATCATTGGAGGATAAAAATATGGCTGAAAACAACATCATAAGTCCCGAAAACCTGGTATACGAAAAAACCAGTGTATTGACCGACCGCGTATTGCATTATTGTCCGGGGTGCGGCCATGGCACAGCCCACAGGATGCTTGCCGAGGTCGTAGATGAGCTTGGCATACAGGGCGACACGATTGGTGTGGCACCGGTAGGCTGCTCGGTGCTGGCCTATTATTATTTTGATGTAGACATGCAGGAAGCTGCCCACGGCAGGGCACCGGCAGTTGCAACAGGCATTAAAAGGACAATGCCCGAAAAATATGTTTTTACATACCAGGGAGACGGTGACCTGGCAGCCATTGGTACGGCAGAAACATTGCATGCCTGCAACCGGGGCGAAAACTTCCTTATTGTATTCATCAACAATGGGATTTACGGGATGACAGGAGGGCAGATGGCCCCAACAACCCTGCCGGGAATGAAAAGCTCCACATCACCATACGGAAGGGATGTGGTTACCATGGGCAACCCTTTGAAGATGACCGAGCTTGTGGCTGAATTGCCAGGCACCTGTTTTGTAACACGTCAGTCAGTGCATACACCGGCAAATGCAAGAAAAACCAAAAGGGCACTGAAAAAGGCCATGGAATATCAAAAGCAGAACAAAGGGACCTGTTTCGTGGAAATCGTATCCAATTGTCCGTCGGGATGGAAGATGACCCCCGCAGAATCAAACAAATGGATGGAAGAGAACATGTTTCCATACTACCCGTTGGGAGACATTAAGGTGCCATCGTAAAGGGGAGGGCGGCCAGGTGCTGCAGTGACTGGCCAGGATTGCAGGCATTGTGACATCATCTGTCTTATGTGATGAATGTCTGGTTGCAACGAGTGATGATCAACCCAAGGTAAAACCATAAAAGCAAAAAGATATGACTGAAGAAATAATCATTGCCGGTTTTGGCGGACAGGGAGTGCTGTCGATGGGACAAATTCTTTGTTATGGCGGAGTAATGCAGGGCAAGGAAGTAAGCTGGATGCCGTCTTATGGTCCTGAAATGAGGGGTGGCACGGCAAACTGTACAGCCATTATCAGCAACCAGCAGATCAGCTCGCCGGTATTGACAGAATTTGACACGGCCATTGTGCTGAACCAACCTTCGCTGGATAAGTTTGAAGAGGCGGTAAAGCCCGGCGGACTGTTAATTTATGAAGTGAACGGGATGACAAGAAAACCGGAGCGGACCGACATCAGTATTTTCTCCATTCCGGCATACGACATGTCGGTTAAGATGAACAACACCAAAGTGTTCAACATGATCGTGATTGGTGGCTTCCTGAAGGTCAGGCCGGTCATCGAACTTGAAAATGTGATCAAGGGACTGGAGAAGGTGTTGCCTGAGCGGTATCACCATCTCATCAAGCTCAATGAGGAGGCCATACATAAAGGGATGGATATTGTGAAAGAAGAGTCTGCTGCCGTTTAATGTGCACTATATATGCCCTTCAATAATCAAGCCGCCATGCCGGCAGGCATTGGCATGTTGCAGATTTTGATATTACGGCAGACCCCTTCGGTTTGCCTCTGTGCCTTGCTGATTCTATGAAAAATCACTCATCCTTCAATCAAAAATCCCCAAAAATGCACCAGGTACCCATTACTCTTCTGGCTATCGAACCAGGGGGGTATCACCTGATGATACAAGTCTTCATTAACGGGTATAAAGCCAATGTCCTGATCGATACCGGGGCGTCGCGGACAGTCATGGATATTGCCAGGGTGGAACATTTTAACGATAAGCCCGAAATCAAACCATTCGAGAAGCTTTTTACCGGACTGGGTG
The DNA here is from genome assembly GCA_003559735.1 of Bacteroidales bacterium. GTDB lineage: Bacteria > Bacteroidota > Bacteroidia > Bacteroidales > UBA7960 > PUPG01. The sequence continues at coordinate 6,771 of PWKN01000282.1, forward strand.
CGGGAGGGATAAAAACCCACATCTGCACCATCCCAAAAATCTCATTTGGCACCAAAGCGTTGTATGCGCTCGATATCGTTTGCATCGACATGACATCGATCAACAAAACCTACGCAGTATATGACCTGCCCAGGATAGACATGGTGCTTGGCGGCGATCTTCTGGTAAAACTGAATGCCGTTATTGATTACAGGAATTTGTGTATGCTGATCGCTTAACGGAAAGCAACAGCGTTTGCTTCCGGCAACCTGTTTTATCGTATGCCTGGCAATTAAATTTTATTTTCCCATGCGAAAAAAATGAGTTAACTTTGCACTCGTTTTTTAAATGAACATATAAAGTGCAAGAACATGCAAAATAAAGGTTTAATAAGATTCTTTGCCATTGCTTTTGCTGTGGTATGTCTTTACCAGCTATCCTTTACCTATTTTTCCAATAAGGTGGAGCGTGATGCTCGGAATTACGCACGCAGTGAACGATTTGTGCAGATGGCGCGCGACATGGCAGATGGTGATGAATTATTGGAACGTTTGCTGCTTGACTCTATTGCCAGGGTGGAAGAGCAATTTTATCTCGATTCAATGATGAGTGTTCAGGTATACAACCTGGGCGTTCGTCAGTATACTTTTCGTGAAACAAAAGAGAGGGAGCTGAACCTGGGTCTTGATCTTCGTGGAGGGATGAACGTAACCCTTGAAATATCGGTTCCTGCTATTGTTCGTGCATTGGCCGGAAATCCGAGCGATCAGACTTTTCAAACCGCCATGGACAGGGCCATTGAGATGCAGCGGACCAGCCGGGAAGACTTTATCGTTTTGTTTGGAAGGGCATTTGAAGAAACAGACCCCAATGCCAGTCTGGCCTATTTTTTCAGCACCCCTGAGATGCGCGATCGCATAACGGTCACTTCAACCAATGAAGAAGTGCTGCGCATGCTGCGCCGCGAAGTAGACCAGGCAGTAGACCGTTCTTTCCAGATACTCCGTACCCGTATTGACCGTTTTGGTGTGGCTCAGCCCAACATCCAGCGACTGGCAACCACTGGCAGGATTTTGATCGAGCTTCCCGGTATCAAAGAGCCGGAACGGGTGCGTCGTCTATTACAGGGAACAGCAAAGCTTGAATTCTGGGAAACGTATGAGTTTGCTGACATGTACGAGTATTTGTGGGATGCCAATGACCGCTTGCGTGACTTACGGGCCGGAGAAAGGGCACCGGTGGAAGCAACAGAGGATGATGACATCCTGGCCGAAGATGATCCAGCCGACCTGGATGAGCTGTTTGCCGACGATCTGGCAGATGAGCTTGAAATGCTCGATCCCGACGACAGTCTGAGTATTGAGGAAATGCTGGGTGACGATTTTGATGACCTGGAAGAATTTGAAGACTTTGCCAGGGACAACCCGTTGTTTGCTTACCTGACTCCAAATTTTATGCAGGACCAGGCAGGCAATCTGCGTCCCGGACAGGGTCCTGTCGTGGGGTATGCCCAGGTACAGGATACCGCAAGGGTGAACAACATGCTGAAGCATCCGCAGGTACGAACGATTTTCCCCCGCAACCTCCGTTTTTACTGGAACGTGAAGCCTGCAAGAGGTACTGAAAACACACACGAGCTGGTTGCGATCAGGGAAACGACCCGTGATGGCACAGCGCCACTGACAGGAGAAGTGATCACCGACGCCCGCCAGGATTTTAGTCCGACGGGACAGGTGGAGATCAACATGTCAATGAACAGCGAAGGGGCAAGGATATGGCGCCGGCTCACCGCCGATAACATCGGACGGTCGATTGCCATTGTGCTCGATGATTATGTGTACTCATTCCCTACAGTGCAATCGGAGATCCCGGGAGGAAGGTCGCAGATATCCGGCCAGTTCTCCATCCAGGAAGCACAGGACCTTGCCAACATTCTCAGGGCAGGATCACTGCCTGCGCCTGCACGTATTGTGGAAGAGGCCGTTGTCGGACCATCATTGGGAAGGGAGGCCATTAACGCAGGGTTCACTTCATTTCTGATCGCATTCATCGTGGTACTCATCTATATGGCGTTTTACTACAACAGGGCAGGCTTCGTTGCCGACCTGGCACTTATAGCCAATATTTTCTTTATCATGGGGGTGCTGGCATCGCTTGGCGCCGTGCTCACCCTACCCGGTATTGCCGGTATTGTACTAACCCTCGGTATGGCAGTAGATGCCAATGTGATCATCTATGAAAGGATCCTTGAAGAGATCCGCTCCGGAAAAGGTTTGCGGCTGGCGATCGCCGACGGATACAAGAATGCTTATTCCGCCATTATCGACGGCAACATCACCACCCTGCTGACCGGGGTTGTCCTCTATATTTTCGGGTCCGGTCCCGTGCAGGGATTCGCTACCACATTGATCATTGGTATTATCTGTTCATTATTTACCGCTATATTCCTTTCAAGACTGATATTTACCAGGTGGCTCGATAAGAATGTCAATATTCGTTTCAGCAGCAATGTTACAAGGAATGTGCTTACGAAAGTCAATTTTGATTTCATTGGCGTGAGAAAAAGGTTCTATACAGTTTCTGCAATTGTTATCATCCTTGGCCTGGCTTCTTTTGCGGTGCGGGGAGTGAGCTATGGTATTGATTTCTCTGGCGGACGGTCGTATGTGGTACGTTTTGACAACGATGTGAACACCGTTGATATGCGTGCGGCACTGATTGAAGAACTGGGTGAGCCGGCAGAGGTGATCACCTTCGGACCGTCAAACCAGGTGCGCATCACAACCAGCTTTATGATTGATGACGATTCTGATGAAGCCGATGTAATGGCAGAAAGGAGAATATTTCAAGGAATACAAGGTTTCTTTGATGAGTCCATCACTTTTGAGGAGTTTGTGGGTGATGACGATGATAAGGTGATCGGCAGACTCAGCTCACAAAAGGTTGGTCCTGCTGTGGCCAGGGATATCAAAGTAGGGGCTGTGATCAGTGTGGCTATTGCATTGGTTATCATCTTTTCCTATATTGCATCGCGATTCAGGCGCTGGCAGTTCGGACTGGGAAGTCTGACGACGGTTTTTCATGACAGCATCATTGTTGTATCATTGTATTCGATCTTTTATGGGGTGGTACCGTGGACAATGGAGATTGACCAGGCATTTATTGCTGCCATCCTCACCATTATAGGTTATTCGGTGAATGATACCGTGGTGATCTTTGACAGGATCAGGGAGAATGTCAAACTGTTCCCGAAACGCGAACTTAAGAACAATATCAACACGGCATTGAATGCAACACTGTCACGAACCATCAATACTTCAGGAACAACCCTTGCGGTGTTGCTGATCATATTCCTGTTTGGGGGTGAAGTGATACGTGGCTTTGCTTTTGCACTGATGATCGGTGTGGCAGTGGGAACTTATTCCTCACTGTTCAACTCTGCACCCATTGCCTATGACCTTCTTACCATGAGGGACAAAAATAAGTTGAAGAAGAAATAAAGTTTCTGACAGATGCGGCCTGCGAGCCGCATCTGTTGTTTATATCGCTGGCATTTCTGTAAAAAACAAAATCCAAGGAGGTAAATCATGAGCATACAATCAAAAAAGGCATCGAATGGCATGATGCCGGTTATCGGTTTGTTAACAATCTTATTCTTCTCTGCGTGTGCTGTTCCGGAAACAGCCGACATAGAGGTATTTTGCGATAATTATCGCACCCATGTGGAGACGCTGGCTGCAGACGACATGGAAGGACGTGCTCCGGCTACCCGCGGTGGTGAAAAAGCCAAACAATATATCAAGGGCGAATTTCAGCGTATCGGACTGAAGCCGGCACTGGGAGACACCTATTTTCAGGCTGTTCCTCTGGTCGAAATTACCGGGTATAACTTTTCTGACCTTGTCGTCACAGATGGCGAAACGGAACTGGCTTACAGTTACCTGGATGACATGGTGGTCGGAACCACGCGTTTGCAGGATCATGCAGCGCTGGAAAACAGCGAACTGGTATATGTGGGATATGGTGTTGTTGCACCTGAATATGGCTGGAACGATTATGAAGGGGTGGATGTTGAAGGCAAAACCGTTGTTGTGCTGATCAACGATCCCGGTTTTATCCTGGAAGACGAAGATGTGTTTAGCGGTCGTGCAATGACTTATTATGGTCGGTGGACCTACAAATTTGAAGAGGCAGCCCGTCAGGGAGCTGCCGGGGCCCTGATCATTCACCAGACAGAGCCTGCCAGCTACGGCTGGGATGTGGTGAGGAACTCCTGGTCAGGTACGCAATATGGTATTGGCGAAGATACCGGTGACCCCAGGCTTGAGGCTGAAGGGTGGGTACAGAAAGAAGTGGCCCGCGAGTTATTCGAAGCCATCGGAATGGATCTTGAAGAAGCCCTTGCAAGTGCTGTAGACCCAGGTTTTCAGGCATTACCGATGGGTTTGTACGCAAACGTGACGTTCGACAACGAATTCCAGTATTCAGAATGCCATAATGTGATCGGCTATATAGAGGGCAGCCAATATCCCGATGAAACAATCGTATATATGGCGCATTGGGATCACCTGGGCATGGTCGAAACGGAAGATGGCGTAGATATATATAATGGCGCTGTTGACAACGCCACCGGCGTAGGAGCCATCATATCGATCGCTGAGCGTTTCATGACACATGATGAGCAACCGGAACGGTCGATCGTATTCATGGCTGTGACAGCAGAAGAGTCAGGTTTGCTTGGTTCGAAGTTTTATGGTGAGAACCCGGTGTTCCCACCAGCAACAACCGTGGGTGGTATCAACATCGATGCCCTGAACGTGTATGGTCCGACCTGGGATGTTTCAGTGGTTGGATACGGAAATTCAGAAATGGAAGAGTACATTCATCGTTATGCCCGCAATCAGGGACGATATGTTGTGCCGGAGCCAACTCCCGAAGCAGGGTATTTTTATCGATCCGACCATATCAGTCTGGCCAGGCAGGGAATTCCCATGATTTATGCTCAGGCAGGGAAAGACTATATCGGTCAGGATGAAGCATACGCTGAGATGGTTTCAAAAGACATGGCCAGCCGCTATCATGCACCTACTGACGTGATCCACGATATGTGGATATGGGATGGCTTGCACCAGGATATGTGGATGTTTTACCATATTGGGCGGGATCTGGCCAACAGCAGGGATTGGCCCAATTGGAACGAAGGCAATGAGTTTCGTCAGCTTCGCGATAAAACTGCTGACCAGCGTAACTGATTGTAATTGTTGTCTTGTTTTAGGGATGTAACATTTTGGTATACAGATTATTGATCTGAATTCAGTCATTAATATTTGAATTACTGACATTTATCATATTTTTTCTTCCCTGCATTTCTTTACTTGCATTTGATTTATTCACCAAACAACAAATCAAATGGCAGAACAGGAAATGCTGGTAATGCTTATAAGCGCAGCTTCGCTGGGTTTGATCCACACCATTCTTGGACCTGATCATTACCTGCCCTTCGTGATGATGGGGAAAGCAGGCAACTGGTCTTTGTTGAAAACATGTCTTGTGACAACTGTTTGCGGAATTGGTCATGTGCTTGGCTCGTTGACAATAGGACTTATCGGAATAGGCGTAGGATTAGGTCTCCACAGTGTTGACCTGATCGACACGCTTAGAGGCAGTATTGCCGCCTGGATGTTTATTGCTTTCGGCCTGACCTATTTTGCATGGGGATTAAAAAATGCATTGCGTAATAAATCACACAAGCATTTTCATATCCATTCCGGTAGGATTACCCATGATCAATTGCACCACACTGCAGGAGATCACATACAAACACATGGGTATGGGTTGCCTGCACCTGTGAAAAATGAGGATAACGTAAGCAGGCGGAGAAAACAAAAAAGGAACGTTGGGATCTGGGCCCTTTTTGTGATATTTATTTTAGGACCATGTGAACCGCTGATCCCGCTGTTAATGTATCCCGCAGCAAAACTTAGCTTTGGTGGTGTATTGGCAGTATCAGCAACATTCACGTTGTTCACAGTTGGCACAATGGTCGTTCTTGTAATCCTGGGTTATGCCGGGGCAAAATCCATCAGGTGGGGTTTTGCCGAAAAATATATGCATGCAATTGCTGGGTTTACCATTTTGCTGTGTGGCGTCGGGATTGCTTTTTTAGGATTGTAATGAATTCATCGATTTTTTAAGATAGGCGATCCATTCAGTCATCCCTGACCCCTGAAGGGCCGACAATGATATTATACGCAAATGGTGGTTTACTTTTCGTAAGTTATTTATTGCTGTGAGATGATCAAAAGGCACAAGCTGCAAGAGATCTGTTTTGTTGATGATGCAAATGGACGCTTCGTGAAACATAGGAGCGTATTTTATGGGTTTGTCATCTCCCTCGGTAACGCTAAAAATGACTACCCGTTGATGTTCACCAAGATCGAATAAAGCGGGACAAACCAGATTACCCACGTTCTCAATAATCACCAACGAGTTGTTTGCCGGATTTAGTTCTTTGACTGCTGTCATAACAGACATTGCATCCAGGTGACAGCCGTTTCCTGTGTTTACTTGAATAACCTTGGCGTCGGTTTTGTCAATTCTTTCAGTATCGAGTGATCCAAACTGATCGCCTTCAATGACATATACCTTCTGTTTATCTATCAGCGCTTCAATGGTTTGAATGATAAAGGTAGTCTTGCCCGATCCGGGCGACCCCATGATGTTCAATGCAAGGATATTCCTGTCATTAAAAAATCTTTTATTTTCCTGTGCCACCAGGTTGTTATGCTTGAGCACGTTTTCGGTCACCATGACCTCTCTCTGATCTTTTAGTTGTTCATGAGGGTGGCAGTGTTGATAATGATGTCTGTGTTCTTGTTCATCTTTTTCAGGTGTGGGGATAAAATGCAGCGGGCGACCGACCGATGATCCGCTTCCACCTATCTCGTTGCAACCACATGTATCGCACATAACTGTAATGGTTTTTTGGGTTTTTATAAAGTGTTTAGCGCATTTATGATTCTACGACAGCAATTGATACTACGTTTAACTCCATTCCTTTAATAATGCTGCACTCGGTTGTATCACAGCCGGGGCAGATGGTGAGAAACCCATCTGGCGTGAATTGCAGTTCACAAATAGGGCATGTTGCAATGGCTGGAATTGTATGAACGATAAGCTCAGAGTTTTCCAAAAATGTGTCTTTGGCAGCAATTTTGAATGAAAACCGGAGCAAATCAGGCACAATGCCAGTCAGTTCACCGACCTGCACATTGATTCCGGTGACATGAATCACCCCTTCTCTTTGTGCAACCCTGGAGGCAATGTCGGCGATACGTATTGCTATTCCTAATTCGTGCATGGTTTTGTTTATAGTGCCGCGAATAAATCAGGGATTTGACTTTCACCGGATGATTCGCGTTTGTGACGCAAATTTTTTCAGCAAATCCTGGGCAATTGTTCACCCGACAGCATATTGACAATTCTTGTCCCGCCAATCTTTGTTCTCATTAAGACCATACCTGGGTTCTCCCGGGTAATTGTACCGATGCGGCATGCTTCTCTGCCCAAAGGATGTTGTTTTAATTGTCCGACAAGCTGATGTCCTTTATCATATGCTGCTATGATCAGCATTTTTCCTTCATTTGCGACATACAAGGGATCGAATCCGAGCATGTCACACAATCCCTTAACGTTTGGTTTAACCGGGATAGCCTCTTCGTTTATGGCAGCACCGAATTCTTTCTTAGCGGTCAATTCGCACAGGCTGCTTGCCAGTCCGCCCCTTGTCGGGTCATTCATGTACTTAATTCCGGCAGATTTATCCTGAAGCTCATTGAACAGGATACTGAGCGGGGCACAGTCAGACTGAAAACCAGTTGTATTGTCTGGTTGATTTCTCGCTGCCATTACGGCCATTCCATGGTCCCCGACAGAGCCGGTAATTATTATATGGTCTCCCGGACATATGGGATTGGCTTGTTGCCAAGTGGTTCTTTCGTCAGCAAGATACCCTATCCCTGATGTATTGATAAACAGTTGATCGCACTTTCCGCGCTCAACCACTTTGGTGTCACCTGCAGCGACAAACACTCCGGCATTTTTTGCTTCTGTAGCCATTGACCTGACGATTGTTTCTAAATCTTTCACCAGAAAACCCTCCTCGATAATAAAGCCGGCACTCAGGCAAAATGGATTGGCGCCGGCAGCAACCAGGTCATTTATGGTTCCACAAACCGCCAGTTTCCCGATATCCCCGCCGGGGAAAAAAACCGGATCCACCACAAAAGAGTCGGTAGTGAAAGCCATCATGTTTGCCCGTCTGGGCAAAACAGCTGCATCACCTGCACTGTTCAACAAAGGGTTGTCAAATATTTTAAAAAATACATCCCTGATGAGCTGGTGCATCAGACCGCCACCGCTTCCGTGGCCTAACATGATCCGTTTACCGTCTGTGTTCATAATGGTAATACGTTTGACAGCTGCCTTCTGAGGAAACCATGCATGCCCCTTCAGGGTTTTCAGGAGTGCATGATTTGCCAAATAGTCTGCAATCAACTGGTAATTGTAGTCCTTTCAGGATCTCACCACATATACAACCTTCAGGGTCAGATATGTTATTTGCCGGTATTTGAAATACTTCAGCAGCATCAAATTCATGATAGCTTGCTTTGGGCTTCAAACCACTTGCGTTTAGTATTCCAAGTCCTCGCCACCAGTCATCGACAGTTTCAAAGGCCTCTTCCATCAACGCTATGGCTTTTTGGTTGCCCCATGGTTTAACAACCCGTGAATATTGGATATCAAGTGCTGGCCGATCAGTTTCGGCCTGCCTTACCAGCATAAATATCGTTTGCAGCAAGTCCAATGGTTCAAACCCTGATACTACACATCCAATGCGAAAGTCTTCTACGATTTTCTTATATATGGATGTGCCGGTGATAGCAGATACATGGCCGGGGCATATATATCCGTTAATGGGAATGTCATTGCTGACAATTGCTTCCATGGCCGGGGCCATCAGCTTATGGGCACTTAGCACAAAGAAATTCCTTATTGCATGTTTTTTTGCCTGGATGATTACTGCGGCAGTTGCGGGCGCGGTGGTTTCGAATCCGATCCCCAAAAAAATGATCATCTTCTCCGGTTCTCTCCTGGCCATTTCCAATGCCTCCAGTGCTGAAAAAATCACCCTGACATTTTTTCCCTCTGTTCGTGCCATTTCAAGGCTGCCATTGCTGCCTTTAACCCGCAGCAAGTCACCATAGGTACAAATGATCATGTTTGACTGTCCGGCAAGATATATGGCCTGGTCAATAAAAGAAGGGCTGGTAACACACACCGGACATCCGGGGCCTGAGAGCAGGCTGATGATATCCGGCAGCAGAGATGGGATACCATGTTTTCGAATAGCCATAGTATGTCCGCCGCATACTTCCATCAACCGAAGTGGTCGTTTGGCCAAACGGTGAATCTGCTCACACAGATGATCACAGAGCACTTTCGAATGGTACGCATCAAATCGACCCATCTCGGTTGGTTTTTTATTTTGATATTCTCATATGACGGATCACCGACAGCGTTTTTTCTGCTTCTTCACTGTCAATGATCTCAATAGCAAAGCCAGAATGGATCAGCACATAATCACCTGTTTTTAAATTATCGAGTAATAGTGTTGATACATTGACTTCCAGTCCATTGACAGACACCAGGGCTGTATCGTCTTTTAACGTTATAACTTCAGCTGGTATGCTCAGGCACATGATTGGTCTCTTTTTGCAGCTGCTACAGCCAGTTGTCCGAGGGCAATACCCCCATCATTGACAGGAACCTGGTGGTTTGTAAGCACCTGCATATGCATGGTTTTTAATTTTCTTTTCATTCCGGAAAGCAGGTAGCGGTTTTGGAATGCCCCACCTGACAGCACTATATGTTTTGGATAGCCAGGATCAATAATTTCTCCAAGGAACCTGGCAGTTATTTCAATGATGGTGTTATGGAAACGTGCGGCGATCACATCCAGTCTGGACTTTCTGTTCAGATCCTCTACGATTTTTTCGATTATGGGGCCAACAAGTATGGTATTGTTTTTGTCAATATCGGTATCATAGTAAGACTTTGTTTTGTGGCAAAGGATTGCCTCAAGTTTCATGGGCCCCTCTGCTTCGAACCTGGCATAATGACATAGTCCGAGCAGGGATCCCACGGCATCAAACAGTCTGCCGATGCCACATGTCTGCGTTATATTGATGTTCTTATCAAGAGCGCTTAATACGGTCTCAAGACTGTTTTGGCTTACTGTTTGTAATTTTTCAAAAACGATTCCAGGAATATTTTTTCCGAAAACATGATAAAGGCATCCCAAAGCCATTCGCCAGGGTTCTGTAATTGACTTATCTCCACCCGGCATAGGCATATATTCAAAATGGCCGAGCCGTTGAAAATCTTTCATGTTGCAAAGCATTATCTCACTGCCCCAGATGTGGCCATCTGTGCCATACCCTGTTCCGTCATATGCAAGTCCGATAACGGATTCGTTTTCCTTTATCTTGTGTTCAGCCAGACAAGAAGCGATATGGGCATGATGATGCTGAATATATATTATGTTCACTCCCTGGCTTTCACTCCATTGTGTTGTCAGGTAATCAGGATGCATGTCTGTAGCAATCGTTGCAGGCTCAAAATGGAACAATTTTTTGGCGAGTCTGACAGATTCTTTAAAAAAAGAATAGGTTTCCATGTTTTTCAGGTCGCCAATATGTTGACTCATAATGGCCATCTTTTTTATGCCAAGGCAAAAACAGTTTTTTAGTTCACCGCCCGCAGCAAAGATACCATCAACATCCATGGTCATTCTAATGGGTTTGGGAACGAAACCCTTTGACCGGCGTATGATCTGAATATCTTTATCAATTACCTGTACAACAGAATCATCGGTGCGGTTATAGATGTTGCGGTTGTAGTCAACGAGAAAATCAAATACATTTCCGAGTTTTCCCAGGGCATCTTTCAGGTTGATAATGACGGGTTCACCAGAAAGGTTCCCGCTTGTCAGGATGATGGCTTTGGTACGCAGGTATTTAAAAAGCAGGTAGTGAAAAGGCATATACGGCAATAAAGCCCCCAGCATGGAAAGGTGGGCATTTACTGTGCATGGAAGATTGTTTTTGCTTTGCAATAACACAATAGGCCGTTTCCATGAGCACAATTGTTTTTTTTCGCTGTGGGTCACATGGGCAAACATACCCAGGATATCCACAGACGGGAACATAACAGCAAATGGTTTGCCTTCCCTTTGTTTGCGTAATCTTAAACGCTGTATACAATCGTTATTCATTGCATCACACACAAGGTGAAACCCACCGGTCCCCTTGATAGCAATAACAAGGCCATTGTCTATGAGTTGTGCCGTCTGTAGAGGAATGTTTTCTGTTTTGACAAGATCCCCGTCTGATGAATAAAGGCTGTATTGCGGACCACAATGGTTGCAGGCAATGGGCTGTGCATGAAAACGCCTGTTAAGGATGTCTTTGTATTCGTCGGCACATCTATCGCACATGGAAAATTCTTCCATGGTGGTCTGGTGCCTGTCGTACGGCAGTCTTTTTATGATGCTGTAGCGTGGTCCGCAATTTGTGCAATTGATTAAAGGGTATTGCATGCGGTGACCCGGTGTTTCCATGTCATTAAGACAATCAGGACAGACTGCGATATCTGGAGACACTTCTGTAATGTCTGCGGTGTTGTCTGAACTGTTTAAAAAATGGAATCCTGTTGCTTTGTATCCGTTAGCCTCAACAACGGTCATGTCAAAAATTTCTGCAACTGGTGGAGCAAAGAGTGGTATTTCACTGATGAACCCATTGATATGCTTGCGTGCACCCATGGCATGAATCTGGACTCCGTATCCGGTATTGTTTACTCCTCCTGAGATATGATGTTTGATAGCCAGCCGGTATATATAGGGTCTGAAACCAACACACTGAACAAGACCGCGAATATGAATGATAACCGCACATTTTTTTTGCGCCCTGCAGCTTGTCATGCGCTGAATTTGCTTGTTTCTAAATACTGTAGTCATCATGGTCACCCGCCCGGTTGCTTTTATTTTCAAAAGTAAATTGAGTAATACAAATAAATAATGACAAAAATCATGTATTGGTCCGCGTTTTTTTATTAATATTCGGGGCTGAATCGCAAAAAGTTTTTTAACTTACATTCAATTATTGAAAATGCCATGAACGTCCAAATCAATGTGCGGGAAGTGGTGATGGGGAGAGAGCCAGCACGGGGAAAACACAGATGAAAATTTGCTGGATCATTTTGATGATTTTGGATCATTATCATGTAAGCTCAATAACTTCACACGTATCTGATCTGTTTTTTTATGACTCTTGTAAGCGTCAGTTGTGATGAATGTCTGATTTACAAAAAATCAATTTTTTCGGGAATTGATGCTCATGATTTGCATGAACTGAGCGTAAAGAAGACTTGTTATTTTTACCGGAAGGGGCAGATCATCTTTTATGAGGGGAAGGGTTCACTGGGTATTTATTGCATCAACAGTGGCAGGATCAAAGTATTTAAGATAGGTTCGGAGGGAAAGGAACAGATTATCAGGATGGCTCTGCCGGGAGAAATGCTTGGGTTAAGGTCTGTTATATCAGGCAAACCTTATTCAGCATTTGCTACGGCACTTGATGATTCGGTTTGCTGTTTTATAGGCAAACGAAAATTCTTTAAACTGACGATAAAATATCCGGAATTGTCGCAGCGTATTATGATCACATTGAGTCAACTGCTTGACGGTGCTGATAATAAGATCACTTCATTAGCCCAGAAGTCTGTCCGGGAGCGTTTGGCCGAATCATTGATTGCCCTGGATGAAATATTCTGGTCCGAACAAAACAGAAACATTGACGGCAACTTCATCAGTTTGTCGCGCGAAGACCTTGCCAATCTTGTAGGTACGGCAACAGAAACAGTCATAAGGCTACTATCCGAATTCAAACAGGATGCACTGATTGAAATTAAAGGAAGAAAGATCAGGATTATCAACAGACCTGCTTTGGTTAAGATAGGGAAGTCATTCAATACATGACAAAGATCATTTTTTTTTCTGATACTTGTCATTGTATTGGCAAAAAAAGCTTGTTAATATTGTCTCCGTATTCTTTAGTTCAAAGAAAACAACAACATGGGGAAATATTATCAGCTTGGGAAAGATGCCTGGGATGATGCGCTATCAGGTCTGACTTGCGATCACAGGGTTTATGCACCCCTGGTTCACGGAGAAAGCCAGGATTACGAACTGATAGACAAGGATCTTGTCAGAAAGATCGTTTATAACGTACCAAAGCCGTCAACACCGCTCAAGATTTTCTTATTGCCTGTCAAAGAAAATGTATCGGCCGGGGTCCCAAAAAACGTACCAGTAATTATTTTGGGGGTTCCGGGGTGCGATCTTTTCGCATTGGATTTACTGGATGCTTTTTACCTGGACGAAGAATATCCCGACTTGTATTATGCACAACGGCGCCAGGAGTTCCTTCTCATCGGCACAGATTGTCATTTTTCTGATGCACATTGTCATTGCACAAGTTACGGACTGAACCCGTATCCGTCGAAAAACCAGGATATGGGTGTTTCTTTGATTAATGACAAGGTCTGGTTGTCTGTTTATACCGAAAAAGGTGGAGACCTGCTAAAAAAAATACAGGATATTACACCGTTAAGGTTTTTTGGGGAGGATGTTCCGGCTGAGATGGAAGATATTCGGCAAAAAGTAAGAAAAGAGATTGAGGCCAACAACCGTCGTCTGCCTAATTACCAGGAAACCACTCATGTAGTGATGAATGCAGCGTATGAAAAGTGGGAAAGACATGTTGAAAGATGTGTATCATGTGGTGCCTGTGCAGCAATATGTCCCACGTGTACATGTTTTCTTCTGATTGATCGCCAGGGATTTGAAAAAATACGGCAGTTGGATGCATGCCAATATCCTGGATTTGAGCGTGTAGCTGGTGGAGAAGATCCACTGAAGAAAATGGATAAAAGGTTCAGGAACCGGTATTTCTGCAAATACTTATATCGTCCGGAGAAATATGAAGCCATTGCCTGTACTGGCTGTGGCCGTTGCATAACTGCTTGTATCGGGGATATCAACAAGAATGAATTGCTTACAGAACTAACAAATGACGGCTAAGTGACAGAGAGAGCTAATATATACGCGCCCTTCAGGGTTACATTGGAAAAGGTTATTGACGAATCGCCTTTGATCAAAACATTTGTGTTTGTTCCGGAGAAGGAGTTTCGTTTCAAAACGGGAGAGTTCATAGAATTAACCCTTGACGGGGTTGGTGAGGCTCCTTTTACTCCGTCTTCCTCGCCGTTGGTAACAGACCGTTTTGATGTCACCATTATGAAAGCAGGCTATATGACTGAGAAGATGCATCGATTAAAACCTGGAGTTGTATTGGGTGTCAGAGGGCCATATGGGAGGGGTTATCCCCTTGATCAATTCATTGATAAAGAAATACTTATTCTCAGCGGGGGGTGCGGACTGGCTCCTATCCGGTCGCTCTTATACATGCTGATTGACATGGAGGACCAGCTTCGGAAGGTAGTTTTATGCTATGGGTCAAAAACTCCGGAAGATTGTGTATATAAGAACCTGTTTAGTGAGCTGGACCGCCTGGATAAGTTTGAGACCATGCGCACGGTTGATTATGCTGACACACATTGGGGAGAGCATGTTGGTGTTGCCACTGTGTTGCTTGATCATGTGAAGGTGGATTTGCCCAATGCAGTTGCGGTGGTGTGCGGACCACCGGTTATGATGAAGTATGGGACCATGAAACTGCTGGAGATTGGTTTCCCGGATCATGACATTTACTTGTCGATGGAAAAGAATATGTCGTGTGGGCTAGGTAAATGTGGACATTGTATGATGGGCCGATATTTTGTCTGTCGGGACGGTCCGGTTTTCACCTACGATGAAATAAAGGATCAGCCTGATATTTGGTAACAGGTACAGAATAAGGTTCCAGGTAATAAAACAATATACCATGAGTAAGCGGATACTTATTGATATGATCAAATGCAGGGAATGTACACAATGCCATGCTGAATGCTCATATCCGCATCATCCGGAAAACAATGGAGTGTATGCCTTATTGGAGATGACAGTATATCAACTCACATGCAGGCGTTGTGAAGAAGCTCCCTGTATAAAGATTTGTCCGGCTGAAGCTTTGGAACGCAACAAAAACGGGGTGATTGAACGATCGGCCCATCTTTGCGTGGCATGCAAGTCGTGCGTAACTGTATGTCCTTTCGGCACGTTGATGAACCAATTTTTCGAGACACGCAAATCGATATGCGATTATTGCCGCTTCAATGAATATTCTGAAAGCTTGCGTTGTATTGATACCTGTCAGAGGGGTGCCCTGTCATTTACTGATATGGAGCCCGATGCCGGATCCTATATTTTTGAATTGAATGAACACATCCTGGTAAAAGAATACGCCTGGGATACAATCAAAGAAACAGAGTAGTCATGCTTAGAGATATTTTTTATTTTCTGATCTTTCCCGGACTGTTGTTCGCATTTGCTGGCGGTGGTTTTTTGTCCTGGTTTGATCGAAAAGTAACAGCAAGGCTTCAATTTCGTGTCGGTCCGCCATTATTACAGCCCTTCTATGACTGTATAAAGCTGTTCGGGAAGGAAACCATTATTCCGGCTGATTCGGCACAAGGGTTGTTTTTTTTATCCCCTGTTTTTGCAGTTGCAGGTGCGGTTTTGTCGTGTGTGCTGATCTTGCTTCCCGCCTTTGGGATGACATCGGGATTCGCCGGAGATATCATCGTTGTATTCTATTTACTGATGATCCCCTCTTTATCCTATATTATAGGCGCCATTGCCAGTGGAAACCCTTTGGCCGGTTTGGGTGCATCGCGCGAAATGAAGCTGATCATCGGATATGAGTTAAGCCTGCTGCTTGTTGTGGCTGCCGTGATCATGAAAGCGGGCCATTCCTTGAGCTTGCATGAAATAATTGCCATACAGCAACAACAGGGTGCCTTTATCTGGAGTTTATCGGGCATTCTGTTGTTTATAGTAGCCATGATGTGTGTTCAGGCTAAGCTGGCCTTTGTGCCATTTGACATTGCCGATGCAGAAACCGAGATTGCAGGGGGCATATTCATTGAATATTCAGGAACAATACTTGCGATGGTAAAAATTGCCAAGTCTGTCATGTTGCTTGCTTTGCCTTCTTTTGTTGCGGTGTTGTTGCTTGGGGGCTTATATTTTTATGGCATACATATCTTCTGGTCGATACTGAAAATCCTGGGTGTGGTATTGTTGATCACCCTGGTGCGAAACACAAATCCCAGGCTGACTACAGGTCAGTCAATGAGGTTCTTTTTTATATGGATGAACCTGATCGCAGTTGTTGCAATTGTTATGACATATATCGGATGGTAAATCATTCTTGCAGGGATTTGCAAACTCTTGCAGGGGAAAAACGATAAGTTGTGGGAATCAAGAGAAAATGTTTTAATAAATCATTATGGTTGTTCCATTTTGCAGGGGCATCATGCAATAATTGCGACATTGAGATCCTTGATTGTCTGACTCCACGGTATGATGTGGAACGGTTTGGCATGTTGCTGGTTGGCAGTGTAAGGCATGCAGATGTGTTGCTTGTAACCGGATCCATAAATAAAAAATGCCGGACACGTTTGCTTGAAGTCTACAATCAGGCACCCAAGCCGGTGGTGGTTGTGGCTGTTGGTGCATGTGGATGCACCGGTGGGATATTTGCCGAAGGAAATACTTTCGCCGGACCGGCAGATAAAGTTATACCGGTAGATCTTTATATTCCCGGATGTCCCCCAAAACCCGAGGCAATGCTGGCAGGCATTGTGAAATATATCAATAAATAGAAACAAAAAAACGCCTATGGATACAAAAGAGTTCATAGAGTTGATGAAGTTCAAATTCAAACTGAACATCATACGGGTGTTTGTCCGGTATAAAAACAGAGTGTTGTTTGATATAGAGAAGGAAAGCCTGTTGAAGGTCGCTTCTTTTCTGTCTGTTGAGCAAGGGTGCCGTTTTATCATTGCAACAGGACTCGATGCAGGTGATCATTTTGAGATCATCTATCACTTTAGCAATGATCAAACCGGGCTTATTGCGAATATAAGAGCCTGTATTAAAAAGAACAAGCCTGAAATTGAATCACTGACACCGCTCTTTTCTGCGGCCGATTGGATCGAATGCGAAATGCACGAGCTCCTCGGATTGGAGTTTTTGAACCATCCAGATATGCGGAGTCTTTTATCAGAGGGTAATTGGGGAGCAGGGGATTATCCGATGAGAAAACCACATCAGGAGACCAAAAAGTAATCTTTTATGGACAATATGCTGATAAAACCTTTTCCTATATGACGGCAAAAACTATTATTCCGGTCGGGCCATATCACCCCCTGCAGGAAGAACCTGAATTGTTCAGGTTATATTGCGATGGTGAGATGGTTACAGATATTGAATGGGAAACTGGGTATAACCACCGGGGCATTGAAAAGATCAACGAATCTAAGACCTTTGAACAGATCTTTTTTGTTGTTGAGCGCATATGCGGTATTTGTTCTACATCGCACCCTTTTGCCTATGCCAATGCCATGGAAGAAATTGCCCATGTTACTGTGCCTGACCGTGCCAAATATATACGCAGCATTGTTGCCGAGCTCGAAAGGGTTCACAGTCATTTGCTGTGGGTAGGACTGGCAGGGCATTTTATTGGATACAATACTGTATTTATGTGGGCATGGAAATACAGGGAGCCGGTATTGGACTTGTTTGAGATAATTACCGGTAATCGAAACAGCTATGCAATGTTTAAGATCGGAGGAGTGCGCAGGGATATTGAAGAAAAAAATTTTACAACCATTCTGAATATTTTGGACCGGTTAAAGCCCAAGGTAGAAATGTTGATGAAGGCAGTTGTTGATGATCCTGTTATACATCTGCGAACCAAAGGTATTGGCGTACTGACAAGGCAGGACATCCTGGATTATTGCGCAGTTGGTCCCACGGCTCGGGCCTCAGGTGTTGACATTGACATTAGGCGCGATGATCCCTATGCAGCGTATCCACTTGTTGACTGGAAGGTTATTGTTCAGCAGGAGGGAGATATTTTTGCCAAGGCGGTAGTGCGGTTTCTTGAGATATTCGAGTCGATAAGCATAATAGAACAATGCATAACCAAAATGCAAAAGGGAAAGCCGGCTGAAATTGAAACAAAGGTAAAAGACATCCCTGAAGGAGATGGGTCTGGTCGTTCGGAGGCACCTCGTGGTGAGGTATTCCATTATGTAAGGACAGATGGCTCCAACTCACCGGTACGCCATAAAATCAGGGCCCCAAGCTATGTAAATGTAGCCACATTTAAGAAGTCGTGTGTCGGACAAACCATTACCGATGCAACACTGGCACTGGCAGCGGTTGATCCTTGTTATTGCTGTACTGAACGAATGGCCTATGTTTATGATGCACGGTCACAAAAAAAGGTGTTGGATGGAGCCGGTTTAATCCGTTTGTCACAAGAACGAACCAGGACACTGAAAAATAAAATGTAATTCCATGTTCATGAGTGAGCTGCATATTGTCATTTTTTTACCGGTAATTGCCGGAATACTTTTATTCCTGCTTCCGGAAAGGGTATTTACGCTGAAAGGTGTGTTGTCGGTTTTAGTGGCAGCAGTATGTCTTATCTTTTCTTTTATTTTGTATTTTGAAACCGCTGCAACAGGAACCCTGAACCTTGGCAAAGAGTTTTTTAAGGATGGGAGTCTGCTCAATACATTGTTAAAACAGACTGAATCTTTTGCAGCGATGCATACAGACAATCTGTCGAAGCTGATCGTTTTGTTTGTCGGACTGTTTACATTGATTGTTTCGGTTTATTCGACAGGGTATCTTTTCCCAAAAATAAGACCCAGGCATTATTTCTCATATTTCCTGATCACTGCAGGATGTGCAAACGGTGCTGTATTGGCAGATCATATGTTGCTTTTTATTTTTTTCTGGGGAATTATGGGGTTAACCCTGTATAAGCTGATCAAGGGTCATACGAGTATCAGTGCATCAACGGCGAAAAAGACCTTCATCATGATTGGCGCTTCTGATGGCATCATGATCCTGGGCATCGCGGTGATTATGCATCTGGGATTCCCCTTGTCTATCTCGGCCATGGACATACACACTGGTTCGTTTGCTGGCGTAGCAGCATTTTTGTGCCTGGCAGCAGGTGCTTTTACTAAAGCAGGCGCTTTCCCTTTCCATACGTGGGTACCTGATTATGCAAGTTATGCACCTGCAAGTTCTTCGGCATTTCTGCCCGCTTCACTTGACAAGTTGCTTGGTATATATTTTCTTGCCCGTTTGTGCAACAGTATGTTTGTCCTGAATGACTGGCTAACACTGCTAATGCTGTTTGCCGGAGTGGGAACCATCATAATCGGGGTGATGATGGCGCTGATGCAGAAAGATTATAAACGCTTACTGGGATATCATGCGGTTTCGCAGGTAGGCTATATGGTAACAGGTTTTGCACTTGGCACTCCCCTTGGCATTGCTGGCGGGTTGTTTCATTTGATAAACAATGCGTTATATAAAAGTGGGTTGTTCCTGGCTGCCGGTCATGTAGAAAGGCTTACAGGCCGGCATACGATTGACGACCTGGGTGGGTTGTCGAAAGTAATGCCCGTTACGTTCTTTTCTGTGTTTGTGTTCTCACTCGCCATTTCCGGTGTCCCCCCGCTGAACGGATTTGCTTCCAAATGGCTGATATATCAGGGCATTATTGAGTTTGGGGAGGGACCTGGATTGGCAAATCAGCTCTGGGTTGTCTGGCTGGCACTGGCAATCATCGGTTCTGCTCTGACCCTGGCCAGTTTTATTAAGTTCATATCCGGGATATTTCTTGGGCATACAAAATCCATATACCGGTCTGTCAGGGGGAAAGACATGTTGTATTGCCTTCCACAGGCAGTGCTCGCAATTATTTGTATCATTTTCGGTGTTTTTGCATCCAATTGGGTAATACCTGGGATCATTCAAAAAGTAAGTGGTGATTTTGCATACCCAGGCATATGGGAATCTTCTACGGTGTCGGTATTGGTCATGATTTCAATTTTTGCGGGCCTGACAATATACTGGCTGATGCGCGGCAGAGGGTTCCGTGTTGACAAAGCTTTTGTTCTTGGTGAGACACAAGACCACAAAACGGGGGGGTATCCCTCAGGCGAATATTACAAGACCATTACTGGCAACCAGGTTATAAGAATGATATACAGGGGGGCTGAAAAAAAGTATTTTGACATATATGATATTGCAAGAGAAACCGTATTGGGCATCAGCAAGAGATTGAGCTGGTTGCATTCGGGTATTTTGCCGGTGTACCTGATATGGATCATCGCCGGGTTGCTGGTTATGTTAATCATTTTTATGTAAACAATGTTTTATTATGGAAGCGATACTTGCCGTCATAATTATCCTGATGATTGCCGGATCCATATATACCCTGCATGCGCGGGATCTGCTTTCGGCAGTGATTTCTTATGGCATAACGGGTTTCGGACTAGTAATCTGTTTCCTGTTGTTAAAGGCACCCGATCTGGCTATAGCCCAGCTTGTTGTAGAGATCATCACCCTTATCATTATGATTGCCGTGATACGGATCAGCACAAGGAAGGACCTGACAGAAAAAACAACCATTCGTGTTGAAGGAGAAAGATATGTAAATCTTCGTTCGGTGGTATATTTTGTTACAGGGGGTGTATTTATCCTGGGATTTCTCTACTTTTTCATCCAGGCAACATCGGTGCTTGATCCGTTTGGCGTCCATTCGGTACGCATGGCGTCTGTTTATATTGAACAGGGGGTTGACCTGACTGGTGCCCATAACCTGGTGGCCGGGGTGTTATTTGATTTCAGGGCATTTGATACACTTGGCGAGGCAACCATATTGATTACTGCAGTGATTGGTGTTTTAACCGTCTTACGACTCAAAGGAAAGAAATAAAAAATATGGAAGGAATGACCAACATAGTAAAAACCATATCCCGTTTTATGAGCGGAGTGGTGTTTTTCTTTGGTGTGTATCTGCTTACCAATGGTCACCTGTCACCTGGTGGGGGCTTTGCCGGCGGCACAGTAATGGCTGGAGCATTTGTTTTGATGGTATTGGCTTTTGGCGACAACATCATGCATCTTCGAAAAACCAAAGAAGGGTCGACTATTATTGAGAATCTTGCTATTCTTATGTTTTTACTGTTCGCTGCTGCAGGCATGTGGTTGGGTGCAAAGGTTTTTTTTCATAATTATCTGGATATCGGTGTTGCGGGGAAGCTTGTCAGTGCCGGAACCATTCCATTGTTTAATGTATTTGTAGGTATTGAAGTGGCCGCTGCACTGTTTACCGTATTTCTTGCATTTGTAATTTTCAAGGAGGAAGAACAATGATCCTGTACATCTTGTGTTTTATCCTTTTTTTGGTAGGGCTGTTTGGAGCGATCACCCGGCGTAATGTGATCAAGATCGTTCTTGGAATATGTATTATGGAATACAGTCTTAATCTGTTGCTGATATTGATCGGGTATATGGAAGATGGCGTATCGCCCATAGTGGTAAAGGGGGGAGAATCCAACTTTGTTGATCCTTTGCCACAGGCAATGGTAATCACTGTGATCGTGATCGGTCTTGCCACTACTGCAATGTTACTTGCCATTGCCATCAGATTGTATAAAAAACACGGAACGTTCGACATCAGACAAATTAAAAACCTTAAAGGCTGAGAATGATGAAAGAATGGATCCCTCTATTTGTTGTTTTGCCACTTGCCGGTGCTTTTATCATTCCGGTGGCTGGAAGTGTGTGGAAGAGCACTGGCAGGGTTGTTACACCGCTGCTGATGCTGTTTCTGACAGTATTTTCATTGCTTTTCTTTTCCTTTAAACCGCAGGTGATGGTTTATTATGTTGGCGGGTGGGAGCCTATAGATGGCATCCCTGTGGGAATACATTTTGTGGTTGACGGACTGAGTGTGCTCATGCTTGCAATCATAAATGTCATTGCGTTTGCGGCCTCATTCTATTCATTATCATATATGCACCGGTTTACTGGTGACAGGTATTTTTATACACTTTTTTGTTTAATGGTTGCCGGCATGAACGGGGTGGTTATAACCGGTGACCTGTTTAACTTATTTGTATTTCTCGAGATCGCTGTGATTTCCAGTTATGCTTTGGTGGCTTTTGGTATTGAAAAGGCAGAGCTGGAAGCATCGTTCAAGTACCAGGTTCTTGGTGGTGTTGCTTCGCTTCTTATCTTACTGGGTATTGCAGTTATATACTGGCAAACGCAGACATTGAATCTTGCTGACATATCTGTTGTGTTGCAAGAAGCCGGGAACCATAAAACACTGGTATTCGTTCAAATGTTGTTTATTGCAGGTTTTGGTCTCAAGGCCGCCATGATACCTTTTCATGCCTGGCTCCCCGATGCGCATCCTTCTGCACCCGCCCCTATTTCGGCCATGCTCTCCGGGGTGCTGATCAAAGCGGTAGGTGTGTATTCCATCATGCGACTATTCTTCAACATGTTTGCCATAAGTTATGAAATATCCATGCTGATAGTGATCATTGGCACTGTTTCTATGGTAGGTGGTGTTTTTCTGGCGATTGGTCAATGGGACTTTAAGCGATTACTTGCTTACCACAGTATCAGTCAGATGGGGTATGTGGTTGTTGGTATTGGTATGGGTATGGTGATACTGTCAGTTAACGGTGATCAACGTATTGCCACACTGGCCATAACAGGTGGCTTGTTTCACATGGTCAACCATGCAATATTCAAAAGTCTGCTCTTTTTAAATTCAGGAGCCCTGGAATACAGAACCGGGACACGGATGCTCCGCGAAATGGGTGGGGTGGCTGATCAAATGCCCATTACTTCTGCAAGCACGCTCAGCGCTTCAATGGCTATATCGGGTATTCCGCCGTTTAACGGGTTTTTTAGCAAGTTGCTCATAATCATTGCTGCAGTGGCAGGAGGGTTCTATTTAATTGCGGTTTTGGCTGTTGTTGTTAGTTTTATAACCCTGGCCTCTTTTATGAAAGCACACCGTTATGCCTTTTCAGGCATCCCTAAGTTCAAAGGAAAAAATATGTTGAAAGAAGTGCCATTTACCATGGGACTGTCTATGGTTTTTCTGGCATCCATGTGTCTTGGACTCAGCTTGCTGGTAATTCCATTTTTAAGAGACCTTGTGCTGGCCCCAGCGGTTGATGCACTGATGAACATGTTACATTATTCGCAACACATACATGGATATACATTATGAGATATTTTGCTTTTTTTATACTGTTAATGGGTCTGTGGCTGCTGTTTACTTTTCGTGTTGAAGCAGACAGCCTGATCGTGGGGGGAATCTGTGCAGCGGTCACCACAGCTATATTTGGAAAATACTTCCAGGTTCGGGTTAGATGCTTATTAGAGCCTGCAAGGTATTTCTGGGCATTTTTATATCTTTTTATTTTCTCCTGGGAGTGTCTGAAGGCCAATCTTGATGTAGCTTACAGGGTGTTGCACCCCAAACTCCCCATAAACCCTGGCATTGTCAAAATAAAACTGAATATACAGTCCGACATCGGGAGGGCAATGCTTGCCAATTCCATTACCATGACTCCGGGAACCATAACTGTTGATATCGTTGAAGATCATATTTTCATCCACTGGATCTATGTCAGCACCACAGATCCGGAGGTGTATTCAAAAAAGATTTGTGGCAGGTTTGAAACATATATCAGGAGGATATTCGAATGAGCACAGCATACAACATTTTTCTTTATCTCTTAATTGCGATGTGTTTTATGTGCCTTTATCGTGTGATCAAAGGACCTACCATTGCCGACCGAATGGTTGGTATTGACATAATGGGGATACTGGTAGTGGGCATCACAGCCATAATTGCAGTTAAAACCGGACAAATGTTTGTTCTGGACATAGGGATTGCATGGATCATCCTAAGCTTTATCGCCACTTTAACACTAGCTAAATATTTAGGGAGGAATAAATTAAATGAATGAAACCATCGGACTGATATTGATCTCTGTTGGCGTTTTGTTTGACCTTTTCGGGTGTCTTGGATTGGTTCGTTTTCCGGATGTTTACAATCGTCTTCAGTCAGCAACCAAATGCGTAACCCTTGGCACGTGGTGCATTTTATTGGGCGTTTTTGTCTGCTATGGATTTACTGAAATCGGAGTAAAAGCTTTGATATCCATACCTTTGTTGTTTTTTGCAGCAACCGTCGCAGCACATTCCCTGGCTCGCGGGGCGTACCATTATGGTTTTCGACTCTGGGGGAAAAGTGCAGTTGATGAGTATGAAAAGGAAGTGAAGCAGATGGAAGCCGGAATGGATAACACGGAAGGTGCGGCATCAGGTGACGCTTCCGGGTCAGCCTAATGGTTATATCAGGTACTGGAAAAAACTTAAACAATCATGAGTTATCCAAAAATCAGAGAAATACGGGAAGCCATTATTTCACTGTTTACCCCGGCATATACAACCCGTTTTCCTAAAGAACCCCATACTCCCTATGAAAAATTCAGGGGCAAACCCATAGTAGATGATGATCATTGCGTGGGCTGTGAAACCTGTGCCAATGTTTGTCCGCCTGGTGCAATCCAATGTGCAGACAAAATTGACCAGGAAGTAAGGGTGATTACCAGGAATTATGGTATGTGTATTTTTTGTGGACAATGTGAAGCGCATTGTATTACAAAAAAAGGGGTGGCTTTATCTGATACCCAATTTGACCTTTCGGTGTTTGACCCGGAAAGTCTTATTGAAGAACAGGAAAAAGAACTGATCCTGTGCATGTATTGCAGTGCTGTGATCACAACACGTGATCATTTTAAATTCATACACCGAGTGCTTGGGCCCAAAGCATTCTCATCCATATTAAATATCAACTTATTGAATGAAAGGCTGCGACTTGCTGATCCGGAAAGCACACGAGTGAACGTGGTGGATCATCTAAAACGGAAAGATATGTTCAATATTATATGTCCCGATTGCTTACAGCAGACGCTTGTAAAAGATCTCCTATAGTATATGCAGGGAATTCACCAATTGCTCTCAAATCCCCATTTCAGGCTTGTGTTTGCAGGGGTTGGCAATGTGCTAAGAAACGATGATGGAGTCGGGCCGTATATTGCCAGGCGGATCAATGAAAAAGAAAACCGTATCGTATATATCCCTGAATCATGTATGGATCGTTATATTTATCCCATCAACAAAGCAAATCCTGATGCACTGATAATTATTGACTGTGTAGAAATGGGGAAGATCCCAGGTTATTGGGAGAGCTTATCCGTCGAAATTATTTCTGACACAACATACCATAGCCATAATCTTTCTTTAAAAAAGCTGGGTAAGTTCATTCAATCACCTGTATGGGTTATTGGAATCCAACCTGGTAACATAGATGTAGGAGAGCGCATTTCGCTGCCTGTAATGCATGCTGCCGCTGAGATCATATCCTTTATCAACAATCATTGACTATTTTCTTCTTTATTTTTTTGTTTGTTTTCGTTGGCCTGGTTCCTTCAAAGGCTGTTGATGTGCTGTATTAAGATATACAGGCATTTGCAAGAGCCGGACTATAACTATAATTTAGTCTGATTCTAAATTTATGCATTCTTCCAAAATAATTAAAGAAATAATTATTTAATTCAAAACCTCTTGTTAATTTTGCCGCTGAAAAATACTGATTGTCAAATATTATTAAGGAATAAAAATTCAGAAAGGGATAAGTATGACAAGAATTGAAGAACTTGTAAAGGAGCAGGCCGATAAGCATGGCCGTCAGCGCACAAGTCTGATGCCCATACTTCAGGCTGTGGTGGGTTCGGAGCATTATCTTTCGGAGGATGCCCTGGTGGCTATTGCCCGGGAACTCGATCTCAGCAGTGCTGATGTGTTTGGCACAGCGACTTTTTATACGTTTTTGGATACCGTACCACGGGGAAAGTATGTAATACGTGTTTGCAAGACCATTACCTGCCATATGAAGGGCAAGGACGAAGTTATTGGTGCATTGGAAGACATGTTGAAGGTGAAGCTGGGAGGAACTACTACTGATGGGAAGTTCAGCTTGCTCCAGGCCAATTGCCTGGGATGGTGCCATAAAGGTCCGGTAATGTTGGTCAATGATGAAGTTTATCCGGAGATTTCTGCTGAGAAGGCAGTTGAAATTATTGGCGGATATCTTAAAAAGGGTTGAGTTGATTGTTGAACCGGTAATGAACAATTGAAAAAAGAAAAAACAGATAATTATGGAAAACAAAATGAAAAAGGTTGACCTTATATTTGACCAGGTTGATCATTTGGCCATATTAGACAAATCGCTGCAAAGGACCCAGGATGAGATCATTCTCGACGTGATCGAATCCGGGCTTCGTGGCAGGGGCGGTGCAGGTTTCCCTACAGGGTTAAAATGGAAGTTTGCAAAGAACGAGGAGGCGGATCAGAAATATGTCATTTGCAATGCTGACGAGGGCGAACCCGGAACATTCAAAGACAGGGAGATCCTGACACAGGTACCCGACAAAGTGCTGGCGGGAATGGCATTGTGTGGTTATTGTATTGGCGCCACAGAGGGGTATATTTACCTGCGTGCGGAGTATAATTTCCTGTTGCCTATGTTGCATAAGGCAATTGATAAGTTCCACAAGGAGCTTAAAAAGCGCGATTTTGATTTTAGCATTCGCATTTGTTCGGGCAGTGGTGCTTATGTTTGTGGTGAAGAAACTGCCCTGATGGAGTCGATGGAAGGCAAGCGCGGTGAGCCCCGCAACAAGCCACCTTTCCCGACATCTTCAGGATACCTTGGAAAACCCACATCAGTGAATAATGTTGAGACATTGGTGTTTGCATTGATGATCGCCCAGGAGGGCCCGACACAGTTCAAGGAAATGGGCACATTTGATTCGCGCGGATCAAAGGTGTTTTCTGTTTCAGGTGATACGCCAACACCAGGCATTTTTGAGTTGGAGCTTGGGATGACCCTCGAGCAGTTTGTAAATGAATTTGGTGATGGTGACACCAAAGCGGTGCAGGTTGGGGGAGCTTCAGGATTTTGTGTGGCACGGAAGGACTTCAAGAACACATTGATCGGTTTTGAGGGCATTCCCACCGGTGGTTCGATGATGTTGTTCAACAGCAGTCGTTCGATGTACAATATTTTAAATGATTATCTTGAATTTATGGAAGAGGAATCATGCGGACAATGTACACCATGCCGTGTTGGTTGTCAGCAGCTCGTGAAAGGCATTGAGGCAGTGAAGAAAGGGGTAAAACCTCCGGCTTACCTGGAAGAGCTGCAAAAATTATCCGATACCATGCGCATTGCTTCAAAATGCGGTCTTGGCCAGTCGGTTCCCAATCCGTTTAATTCCATCATCCAAAATTTCCGGGAAGAGATCATATACTAGTCCCCGGCCATGTAAAATTAAAACAGGAGACAAATCATGAGTAAATATAAAGTAAACCTGAAAATAAACAATATAGCGGTTTCTGTAGATGAAGGAACCACCATTCTGGAGGCCGCACGTCAGCTGAACTTTACGATCCCTACATTGTGTCAGCACGATGATCTTTGTGTTGCGGGTAACTGTCGCGTATGCGTGGTAGAGCAAAAAGGCGCGCGGCTGCTTCCGGCTTCATGTGCAACACCTGTAAGCGAAGGGATGGAAATCCAGACAAACAGTCTGAAGGTGCGCCAGGCGCGGAAACATATTGTGGAACTTCTGTTGGCAGAGCACAATGCCGACTGTACCAAATGTTTCAAGAGCGGGTACTGCGAATTGCAGGACATATCGAATGACTATCGCATAGGCGACCATATTTTTCTGGATCTGGTAAAAGAGAAAGACAAGGAACGCGATATCAGTAGTCCGTCGATTGAAAAAGACGACAGCAAATGCATCCGTTGTCAGCGTTGTGTGCGCACATGCGACAGCATGCAGTATGTCAGTGCGCTGGCAGTTACACACAAAGGGAACAACATGCGCATCAGCACGTTTATGGACAAGCCCATGAACGATGTGGTCTGCACCAACTGTGGCCAATGCATCAACCGTTGTCCAACAGCCGCCCTTACTGAGCGCAATTACATAGATGAAGTGTTCGATGTGATCTATGATCCGAATAAATTTGTGGTGGTCCAAACCGCACCGGCAACCAGGGTGGCCATTGGTGAAGAATTTGGCATGGAGCCCGGGTCAAGGGTTACTGGTAAAATGGTGGCTGCTTTGCGCAGACTTGGTTTTGACAAGGTGCTGGATACTGACTTTACAGCCGACCTTACCATCATGGAGGAAGGCACTGAGCTGCTCACCCGCCTTAAAGAGGCTTTGGTTGATGGCAAGGAAGTGGCCCTGCCCATGTTGACCAGTTGCTCTCCTGGCTGGATCAAGTTCCAGGAGCACATGTATCCCGATCTGCTTGACAATTTATCTACCTGTAAGTCGCCCCAGCAAATGTTTGGTCCGCTGGCAAAGACTTACTATGCTGAAAAGATCAATAAGAATCCCGCCGACATGGTGGTTGTTTCCATTATGCCCTGTACAGCCAAGAAGTTTGAGGCAGAGCGTCCGGAAATGCGTGGCAGCGGATATAAGGATGTAGATTATGTGCTGACCACCAGGGAACTGGGACGCATGATCCACCAGGCAGGTATTGAATTTGAAAAGCTTGAGGATGAAAAGTACGACAGCATCCTGGGAGAATCTACCGGTGCAGCGGTTATTTTTGGCAGCACAGGCGGGGTGATGGAAGCGGCTTTACGTACAGCCTATGAAATTGTGACAGGGAAGGAGGTGCCTTTCACCAATATAAACATTAAACCCGTAAGGGGAATGGAGGGCGTCAAGGAAGCTTCGGTGAAGATCAAGGATGCAAAGCCTGAATGGAGTTTCCTTGAAGGCGTTGACGTCAATGTGGCGATTGCTCACGGACTGGTGAATGCAAAAATACTGATGGATAAGATTAAGTCCGGCGAAGCAAATTATCATTTTATTGAGATCATGGCGTGTCCCGGTGGATGTATCGGTGGTGGCGGTCAGCCAATGCCCACGAATATGGAGATCAGGAAGAAACGTGCAGCAGGCATCTATGAGGAAGATGAAGCAATGGTTCTCCGTAAGTCACATGAGAACGCTGAAGTGACAGAAATATACAAGTCGTTCCTTCATGAACCACTCGGCCATAAGTCGCACGACCTATTGCATACCCATTACACACCAAGGAAAAGACAATAGCGCCATTTTTGGTAGAATAACAACAGCATAGCACTGAGGGGTTGATTTGGAATTGCAGCAGCCAGCTGGCTATGTAACCCATATCGACCCTTTTTTATCTGATACTGTTTCTATAGCCGGGGTGCTGCTGATTCCCCGGAAGGTTATTCTTGAATGCTGTTTTGCGCCGGACAGTCATACAGCCGGACCGGTGGTCTGCCAATGTCATTGCATGGCGCCGGACAGCCAGATAACCGGACCGGTGGTCTGCCAATGTCATTGCAAGGCGCCGGACAGCCAGATAACCGGACCGGTGGTGTGTCAATGTCATTGTAAGGCGCCGGACAGCCAGATAAACGGACCGGTGGTGTGTCAATGTCATTGTAAGGCGCCGGACAGCCAGATAAACGGACCGGCGGTCTGCCATTATCATAACAACAACCAGTCATTATCATCATGAAGGTACGAAGCAACAACACTGCACATAATGTCCCGCTCCCCACGCTCAGGCGGTTGCCAGGCTACCTTAGTTTTTTTAAGGCATTAAAAATCAATGGGGTGGAACATGTTTCCAGTAGCCGTATCGCCGCCACATTTAAGATGGACCCTACGCTGATAACCAAGGACCTGTCATATACCGGGGTAAAAGGGCGCACCAAGGTGGGTTACAATGTTGATCAGCTCATACAGACCATCGTTAATTTTTTGGATTTCAATACCCGTGTGAATGCCTATTTGTTTGGTGTGGGAAACCTGGGCAGGGCGCTGATTAACTATGAGGGATTGAATGATTACGGACTTGACATCATTGCGGGTTTTGATGTGGACCCCGGGGTGATCAATGCCACTATTAAGGGTGTAAAGATTTACCCACTGGATGCTTTTCGCGACCTGTCTCTTCAGACGCCCGCCCGTATTGCCATTGTTACAACACCACCGGTCAGCGCACAGGAAGTTGCAGACCTTGCTGTAGCATGGGGGATCAGGGCGATCTGGAATTTTACCCCGCAATCGATAAAAGTCCCAAAAAACATCATACTGGAAAACACATCCATCTATTCAGACCTGGCTGTAATCCTGAACAGGTTGAATAACGAATGATGTGAAATAAATAACAACATTGCTTGTTTAGTATTTTTCAATTGTTTATCTTTGCACCACCAAGTTAAGCTGTTGTGACCTGGTGAAAAACATTCAGGCATATGAGGGTCGGAGATATTGTAAATATTCTGGATGCACGGATCGTATGCGGGGGAGACAGGCAGGAATATACCATTGACGTAGCCTTTGCATCCGACTTGATGAGCGATGTGCTTACACTGAAGAATGATCACGTGTTGCTGATTACCGGACTGGCCAATATGCAAACGATTCGGACTGCTGAAATGTCAGATATTCAATGTATTGTGTTTGCAAGGAACAAAAAAGTTACCCGGGAGATGGTTGACCTTGCCATTGAAAATGACATCATCATGATCGAATGCCGTTATTCAGTGTTCCGGACATGCGGGTTGCTTTATCAGGCGGGCGTTAAGCCTATTTATTGATCAATTTGAATAATGGAATGCAGGGAATGGTTTGATTGGTAGAATGACAGAATGATTAATGCCGAATTCGAGGTACGATGCATCATGAATACAATATAGTGGGGGGTGATTTTACCAGGGCTGGATATGCATCAAGTCAGGTCAAGAAAATATTGCGAAATCTGGATGTTGACACGGCCATAATCAAGCGGACAGTGATCGCTGCTTACGAAGCTGAAGTAAATATCGTGGCACATGCATATAACGGAATAATAACCCTCGATATAGATGCTGACTCCATCAGGATTGTGCTGGATGATATGGGGCCGGGTATTGAAGACATTGAGCAGGCCATGCAGGAAGGGTACTCAACGGCAAGTGACAAAGTGAGAGAAATGGGATTTGGTGCTGGAATGGGATTGTCAAACATAAAAAGGAATGCCGATGAACTTCGGATCAATAGTGAAGTTGGGAGGGGAACACAGGTGGAAATTGTTATGTACCGGTAGTTTTGTCGTGCTGATGGTCAGGCCGGTTTGTATGATCAAACAGATAGAATCATGAAAGTAAAAGATATTGTACATTTGTTAGACCTCACTGTTTATAGTGGCGAACAAGGGTTGGACCGGGAGGTGACCGGGGGTTATGTGTCTGATCTGCTTAGTGACGTTATGGGACGTGCTGATACCGGACAGCTTTGGGTGACACTACAGACGCATAAAAATGTGATGGCCATTGCATCACTGAAGGACCTGTCTGCAGTATTGCTTGTTAATAAGCAAAAGCCAGATGCGAACACAGCAGAGCAAAGCAATGAAGAGGGGATACCCATTCTCGGGACAACCATGGGTGCTTTTGAGGTTACGGGAAAGCTATATGAACTGATCAGATAGAGTATGAACAGGTACCGCGCTGACTTGCACGTGCATACTGTTTTGTCTCCTTGCGGCGACCTGGCCATGAGTCCGTCGAAGATTATCGAAGTTGCGGCACACAAAGGAATAGATATTTTGGGGATCACGGACCATAACAGCACCAAACATGGTTCACTGGTAAAAAAAATGGCAGAAAAGGAAGGGATCTTTGTATTGCGTGGTGCAGAGGTTACTACCCGCGAAGAGATCCACTGCCTTGCGTTCTTTGAAAGCGATGAACAACTGGATGTGTTTCAGAAATACCTTGACACTTTTCTGGGTGACATTTGGAACATACCTGAAAAATTTGGATACCAGGTAGTAGTGGATGAGGAGGAAGTCATTGTAGAACATGTTGATAAACTGCTGGTGTCGGCCATCCATCAGTCGATCAATGAAGTGGAAAAGCAGGTGCATCAACTTGGCGGACTGTTTATTCCGGCGCATATCGACAGGCCGTTTCACAGTCTGATCAGCCAGCTGGGTTTTGTCCCTGAAGATCTGAATGCCGATGCCCTTGAACTGTCAAGGCACAGCACCAGGGAAGACATTTTAAGGAGGTTTCCCGGACTGAAATCATTTGCTTTTATTCAGAGTTCCGATGCCCATCACCTGGCACAAATGGGCACGCGAACCACCATATTTGAGATCGAACGGCCCTGTTTTGAGGAAATACGGATGGCCCTGGCAGGGGAGAAGGGACGAAAGGTGCACCTGGAGTAAAAGGTTTGTGGTTGCAGGAAATAAACAGCAGAAATATGAAAGACCTCTCTTTACATATTCTGGACATAGCGCAAAACGCCATTGACGCCGGAGCAAAGAACATATGGATAACCGTTGAGGAAGACACAACGAAAAACACCTTTGTGATCCGGATTGAAGATGATGGGTGCGGAATGAGCAGGGAGGTTCTTGAGCAGGTTACCGATCCGTATTATACTTCCAGGGTCACACGCAAGGTAGGCCTGGGGATTCCGTTGTTCAAACAAAATGCGGAACAAACGGGCGGTTACCTGAAAATGATGTCTGAGCCAGGAAAAGGAACCATTGCGGAGGCCGTGTTTGTACATGACCATATTGACAGGCCGGACCTGGGTGACATTGCAGGGGTGATGGTACTGCTTATAGGTGGCAAGCCAGACATTCGTTTCCGTTACCTGCATAAAAAGGACGGGATGCACTATACGGCAGACACCAAAGAGCTGGAGGAAGCACTGGAAGACATGCCTGTCAGTGATCCGGGCATCCTGAAAGGGATAAAGGAAATGATCATTGAAAACCTTAAAGACATTGGCGTCATCACTTGCTGAATGCAGGTATGCTTCAGACCAATGACAGCAGAAAAAATGCGTCGTACAAGACAAACCAATTACAATATGTTAAATATCAGGTCATTGTTGCAACTGAACAAAAAATGATTAAAACAAGGGAAACTCATTCAGATAAAATATGTGTTAATCACAATTCAAACAGGGAGAATAAAATTATGACAAAAATCAAATCATTGGCAGATCTGAGGAAGAAAAAACAAGATCTTCAGTCAAAGATCGCACTCAGGGAAAAAAGTGACAAGCCCGAAGGCCGGGTATTGGTTAAGGTGGCGATGGCTACCTGTGGTATTGCCTCCGGCTCGAAGGATGTGATGGAGTATCTGTTGGATGAACTGGACAAGAGGAGCATTGATGCCATTGTTACACAGACCGGGTGCATGGGTTATTGTTATGCCGAACCGACCATTGAAGTGAGCCTCCCCGGGAGGGAGCCTGTGGTTTTTGGTTATGTTGACACAAAAAAGGCCGATGAGATCATCGAAAAATATATCAGGAACCAGGAGCTGGTTGAAGGGATCATCCCGGTGAATTATCAAACAATTGAAAAAGAAAAGGAGGATTAATACCATGGCAAAATTCAAGATGCATTTGCTTGTTTGTGGTGGCACAGGATGTCGTGCCTCTGCGAGCGACATGCTGTATGAAAACCTGAAAAAGGAAATACAAGAGCAAGGCTTGCAAGATGAGGTGCAGGTGATCACCACCGGGTGCTTTGGGTTTTGTGAGAAAGGACCCATTGTGAAGGTGATTCCCGACAACACATTTTATGTTTCTGTTGAGCCGCGCGATGCCAGTGAGATTGTGGCAGAGCACGTCATTAAGGGACGCCGGGTGGAGCGCCTGCTTTATATTGACCCGGTAAATAAAAAACAGATTGCCGATTCAAAGGGGATGGGGTTTTATAAAAAACAGATACGCATCGCTTTGCGTAACTGTGGTTTGATAGACCCTGAAAACATCGATGAATACCTGGCTGCCGATGGGTATGAAGCCATGGGCAGGGTGCTCAGCGAAATCACACCCGAAGAGGCCATCCAGGAAATGATCGACTCAGGACTACGCGGACGTGGTGGCGGTGGTTTTCCAACGGGTCTGAAGTGGCAAATTGCAAGCAAGGTACCAGGTGATCAGAAATACGTGGTATGTAATGCCGATGAAGGAGACCCCGGTGCGTTCATGGATCGCAGTATCCTGGAGGGCGACCCCCACAGTGTTCTTGAAGCGATGGTGATCAACGGGTATTGTATTGGAGCAACAAAAGGGTTGATATATATTCGTGCCGAGTATCCGCTGGCCATAAGCAGGTTGAAGATCGCTATTGATCAGGCCCGCGAATATGGTTTGCTGGGCAAGGATATTGTCGGCAGCGGCTTTGACTTTGATGTAGAGATCCGTTACGGGGCTGGTGCCTTTGTATGTGGTGAGGAGACGGCCCTGATCCATTCAATGGAAGGCGAAAGGGGAGAACCTACATTTAAACCGCCATTCCCGGCGCAAAGCGGGTACCTGGGCAAACCCACAAATGTCAATAATGTGGAGACCCTTGCCAATGTGCCTGTAATTTACAATAAGGGCGCCAGTTGGTTTGCTGGTATCGGGACGGAGAAGTCGACCGGCACCAAAGTTTTTGCCCTTGCTGGCAAGATCAATAACGTCGGACTTATAGAAGTGCCGATGGGCATAACCCTGCGCGAGGTGATCTTTGAGATTGGAGGTGGCATCAAGGACGGCAAGAAATTTCGTGCCGTACAAACAGGCGGTCCGTCGGGTGGCTGTCTGACAGAAAAGCACCTTGATACCCCCATCGACTTTGACAACCTCCTTGCAGTAGGGTCTATGATGGGATCAGGTGGAATGATCGTGATGGATGAAGATGACTGCATGGTGTCGGTGGCCAAATTTTACCTGGACTTCACCGTCGAAGAGTCGTGTGGTAAGTGCTCCCCCTGCCGAATTGGCAACAAGCGCTTATTTGAACTGCTTGAAAAGATAACCAGGGGACAGGCAGACAAGGAAGATCTTGACAACCTGCGCAACCTGAGTATGGTGATCAGGGATACCTCTCTGTGCGGACTGGGACAGACGTCGCCCAATCCCGTATTGTCGACGATGGATAACTTCATGGAAGAATACATCGCGCACGTGGAAGAACAACGTTGTCCGGCGGGATCATGCAAGGACCTGATCCGTTACGAAATTATCCCCGAAAACTGTGTGGGATGTACCGCCTGTGCACGCAATTGTCCGGTAAACTGTATCGCCGGTGAACGCAAACAGTTGCATACCATTGATCAGTCGCTGTGCATAAAATGCGGTGCCTGTTTGGAGAAATGTAAGTTTAATGCAGTAGCAATCATCTAATTATCATAAGGACACAGAACAATGGAAATGATCAAATTGACCATAGATAGCAGGACTGTTGAGGTGGAGAAGGGGACCACCATATTTCATGCAGCCAAAAAATTAGATATAGAGATCCCCACATTATGTTATATGAACCTCGGCGATCTGAAAATCGAGCACAAGCCAGGCGGTTGCCGTGTTTGTGTTGTGGAGGTTGAGGGAAGGCGTAACCTGGCGCCGGCCTGTGCCACGGAATGTTTTGACGGGATGGTGGTGCAAACCCACAGCATCCGCGTGTTGAATGCACGCAAAACAGTGCTGGAGCTGATCCTTTCTGATCACCCCTTTGACTGTCTGATCTGTGCCAAGAGCGGAAACTGTGATCTGCAGGACATGGCCATCAAGATGGGTGTACGAAGCATTCCGTACCAGGGAGAGAAGTCGACCTACAAGCCTGACTTCTCACCAGCCATAATCCGTGATATGGACAAGTGCATCATGTGCCGCCGTTGTGAGACCATGTGCAATGATTTTCAGACAGTGGGCGTGCTGTCGGGTGTAAACAGGGGTTTTGAGGCGGTAGTGGCTCCGGCGTTTGAGCGCGACCTCGATCACAGTGAGTGTACCTATTGCGGACAATGTGTTGCTGTATGTCCGACAGGTGCCCTTACCGAGGTGGACCATACCACACAGTTGATCCGTGATCTTGCTGATCCGGAAAAGAAAGTCGTGGTGCAAACCGCGCCTGCCGTGCGCGCTGCCCTGGGTGAAGCCTTTGGCATGGAGCCCGGTACACTGGTGACCGGCAAGATGGTAGCCGCCCTTCGCAGGCTGGGCTTCGATTATGTGTTTGACACCGACTTTGCAGCCGATCTCACCATCATGGAGGAGGGTACTGAATTGTTGGACCGCCTGACACGTTTCCTGGGGGGCGACAAGCAGGTCAAGCTGCCAATGCTTACCTCATGCTGTCCGGGATGGGTAAACTTTTTTGAATACCACTTCCCTGACATGCGCGATATTCCTTCTACGGCCAGGTCGCCGCAGCAAATGTTCGGCGCTGTGGCCAAGACTTATTTTGCCGATAAGATCGACACAAAGCGCGATGAAATGGTGGTGGTATCGGTGATGCCTTGTGTGGCAAAAAAATATGAGTGCACCCGTGAAGAATTCAAAGTCAACGGCAATCCCGATGTTGACTATTCCATCAGCACCCGTGAGCTGGCCATGCTCATCAAACGCAGCAACATGGACTTTAACAGTCTGCCGGAAGAAGACTTTGACAAACCCATGGGCGAGTCAACCGGTGCCGCTGTGATCTTTGGTACAACTGGCGGCGTGATCGAGGCCGCAGTTCGTTCTGCTTATGAGATCCATACCGGCAAGAGCCTGAAAAAGATCGATTTTGAACAGTTGCGGGGCATCGAAGGTATCCGCTCGGCAAGTGTTGACTTTGACGGGGTAGAGATCAGGATCGGCATTGCCCACGGACTTGGACATGCAAGAAAGTTGCTGGAGGACATAAAAGCAGGCAATAGTGAGTACCATGCCATTGAGATCATGGCTTGTCCCGGCGGATGTGTTGGTGGTGGCGGACAACCACTCCATCATGGCAATCCACAGATAATCAAGGCACGTCAAAAAGCCATTTATGCGGAAGATGCAGGAAAGCCCATCCGCAAATCTCACGAAAATCCATCGATAATAAAGTTGTATGAGGAGTTTCTGGGTAAACCCATGAGTGAGAAAGCGCACGAACTCCTGCACACGAAGTATTTCGATAAGAAAATGAAGGACGTGTTGTTAGACTGATCAATAAAGCTGGAGTCTGGCCGTGGTCATTAATGGATAAACAGGTAATTAAACGGACAAACGGAATGGGTTGACTCCAGTAAGTCCCTGAAGATTAGGCTGACCAGTCATAATCATTGAACAACACATATTGAAGGGAGATTTTTTGTAAGGTATAATCAATTAAAGAGCATAGTAATGACATCCATCAAATTAAAATTAAAAGAGAGCGAAGTGCAGCAATTAAAGGAAGCAGCCAGCTCGTTTAATAACGAGCCCGGTGAGCTGATCAATGTATTGCACAAAGCACAGGAGATATTTGGTTATCTGCCCGCCGAGGTACAGGAAGTGGTGGCACAGGAGATGAATGTTTCGGTGGCCAAGGTATATGGTGTGGTCACCTTCTATTCATTTTTCACCATGCTTCCGAAAGGGCGCTATCCAATTTCCATTTGCACTGGTACGGCTTGCTATGTAAGGGGAGCCGAAAAGGTGCTGGAAGAGTTTAAGCGCATACTGAAGGTTCCGGTAGGAGAAACAACACCTGACGGCAAGTTTTCAATTACCTGTCTGCGGTGCGTAGGGGCTTGCGGACTGGCACCTGTGGTGATGGTCGGTGACAAGACGTATGGCCGGGTTACCACTGATGGCGTGAAGGACATATTGAAGGAGTATGAGGATGCAGAGTAAATGGATGGTGGCGCAGGGGATATGGGCGGTTGATTAAATACGCAAAAAGGATAAATTATTTTGTAAAAACAAAAAACTGTGTTATCTTTGCACCGCTTTTGCAGATTACGGTAATGGCAACCTTTAAATACGGTTTGGTCCGGTAGTTCAGTTTGGTTAGAATACGTGCCTGTCACGCACGGGGTCGCGGGTTCGAGTCCCGTCCGGACCGCAAAAAACAATTTAAGCCCTTGATTGTCAAGGGCTTTTGTTTTTTAGGCGCTAAAATTTTGACGTCCGTTACCTCAAAATAATGGATGGTGAATTATCCATAAAGGATATGAGCAGACTGGTGGGCAGACTGAAATACTTGAGATATCAGATGATTTTTCATATATTTGCATAAACCCGAAAACATAACCCACCCATGCTTGAAAGGGGATTCTTCAGGAGCAAAAAACAATCAGAGCCAAAACCCGGTCGCTCAATTAAAATGGCGAGCAATATCATGCTCTATCTTGGTGTGATTATCCTTGTCACGTCATTGGTTTACATCCTTGTTAACATTGATAAGATTGATGCTGTTTTTGTGGTATGGATGATCTTTATGATGGCAGGGTTGTTTTTGGTGGTGATGAGCCATATGATCAAGTGGATATTTAAATAACAGTTTGCTGGCGCAAGCTGGAAGCTCCCGCAGGAACTGGAAGCTCCCGCAGGGACTTCCAGCTTCCGCGGGGGTACCCGTTTTTCTTCGGAAGCTTCCAGTTGCTGGCGCAAGCTGGAAGTTCCTGGTGGAACTTGCCGTACGAAGGTCAAACCTTTTAACCCATCTCCATTGCCCCCCTCGCGTAATCTATCCCCGATGGTTATCGTGTGTATCCCATCTCCATTGCCCCCCGCGCGTAATCTATCCCCGATGGTTATCGTATGTATCCCATTCCAGTGCCCCTCGTTTGCATCCACAGGCAGAGGCATTGATTGATTCTGTGATTGTCTGGTTAACAATCCCGTACTAATAAAGGCGAACATACTTGTAATTCCGCAGTTCGTCAGAATCGAATTGGGGAATGTGGGGTATAGCGATCAAGGTTCTGAATTAGATGTACTTACAAAAACTAACGGGATTTTGTAAGCAAAGTAACATCCAGATAAACCGAATGACGCCCGTATGTATCATAAAAAGGCTTGAAAACAACGTCGTCAATAGTAAAACGCAACTGACCGGGATCACCTGATATTGATTGACTTATATCTTCTGCATTTAATGTTACCTTCCGCCATTCAGTCAGTGGTTCAGTTTCCTGGGCTGCAAGCAGAACTGGACCGTAAAATAAGCTGGCAATATTTTTCTGATCCATAACCGGATCCAAATAAAAATGGAAAGGCATATGCAGCTCAACCCTATCCCCGTCCTGCCAGTTACGGCTTAAAGTAAGATAGCTTCCTGGTACAGCCTCAACGGTTTCCTCCCTGTCGTTTATACTTACAAAAAAACCTTTTGTCGCCCAATGTGGTACACGTACGTTAATGTCAAACTCGCCATTGCCCTCAATGATTAACCGCGTGCGGTCTTCTCTCGGGAAAGCTGTTTCCTGAGTCACAGTCAGGTTCCTTTCCGTCCAGTTTAATGTTGACGGCACAAACAGGTTCACATAAAGATTCTGATGGTCCACACACCTGAAATAAATTGAGTAATGCAATTTTGTGCTGCTTTCAATCGCTGTGCCGTTACAGCAGGTGAACCCTCTCATTTCCGGGTTGCCAAATCGTTTAATTGCACCTGGCAGCAGAGGCACATGATAAGTATTTGCCGGTGAATCCTCTGCCACGGATGCAAGAATCTGATTATAAAGTGCACGTTCATAATAATCCATAAACTCTCCACGCTGATCAAACATGAAAAGACCCTTTGCTAATTTGAGCATATTATATGTAGCACAGGTCTCATTCTGGCCACCGGGTGAAAACCCGTATTGGTAAAGTGTTGACGGTTCAATATTGAAGCATTCCGCATTGGAAGGGTTCCTTGCTCCTGCAACACCTCCAATGCTATACATATAATCATTTATGGTCTTGTAAAAGAAATTATCAGCTATATGAAAGTATTCAGGAACACCTGAAGCACGATAAGTTTCAAGTGCACCAATAACCTGGGGCACATGCGTGTTTGAATGCAGTCCGCGGAACATATCCACATTTTTAGCCAGCCCGTGAGAGCGGTCCGCATCGCCAAAAAACATCCTGATGTTATCAAATAGTTTTGCAGTCTCCAGGTAAACAGGTTCATTGGTCAGCCTGTACAGCCTTGCCAAGGCATCGTTCATTCCGCCATACTCTCCTGCAATGTACCTGTTCCACATATTTATAAGTGTTCTGGTGGGCAACTGGCTCAAACGGGCATGCACCCATGTGCCCATCCCTTTTACTATTTCCAGGGCTTTTTCATTGCCGGTGATTTCATATATATCCATCAGGCCAGCCAATATTTTATCCAGGGTATAGTATGGTGCCCATATACTGGTATTGGCACCTCCGTAGGTTGCTCCTTGTTCCAACATTATAAACTGATCTGGCGGATAGGCGCTGATATAACCCTTGCCCCAGTTCCAGTAATCTGTCCGGATCCCTTCTTCACTCAAATCAGAATCATACTCTGATCTGCCCGGGCCCGGGGGCACTGCTGTCGGGTCTGATACATATTCCCGGCCGGGTGTTTGGGGTTGTCCGGACAATTTATACAGCTCATACAGGGTATTCACCATATATTCCATCTTCTCAGCAAAAATTGCCTGGAGTTCCGCATCATAAGTTGCGCTTGCATATGACTGGGCTATAGCGGTAAGGTAGTGCCCTGTGGCATGACCGCGCAATTTGGTTTGTTGACTGTCCCACCCGCCGAGTGGTACTGCACCTTCAGGCTGCTCCTGTCCAAATGCATTACGAAACATATAAAGGAAGCTGTTCGGATCTGTGTCGGCCAGGACAGTTATGAACTTATCGCGGTTCTCTATGAATTTTGTGTTGTTGTTGTGTATATCAGTGTTCAATATTACCTGACCAAAGGCAAAATCTTCCAGCGTACGTTTTGGTGCAGCGGGCTCTTCAGACTCTGTAACTGTGACAATTGCTCTTGGCTGCAGACTTGTTCCGGGTACCCTTCCTGTAATCGTATATGTGCCTGGGGTAAGCACATCACTATTATCCTCTGGTGCCGGCCAAATTACTCTTGCTTTTGATCTGTCAATATTTTCAGCGTAAACGGCTGGTACAAGACGTGGCAGTCTTGGAAGGTGGCCCACTGCAGTTTCTACCTGGATATCCGGAACGCTGGTTATAAAAACATGATACAATTGAGGAGTTGTTTCAGGAAAATATGGAAGACTTGGATCTGTTTCTTCTCTGGTTCTTACAACCGGTTCTTCCAGGTCAAGGGCATTGGCGTGAATCCCCAAAATTTGCGTTCTGCTCAGAGGAATTCTGTAGATCCGGAAATCGTGCAGTTTGGCATTTAAATAGGTGTTGTCAGAAGCCTGTGGTTTCCCAATATAGAGTCTGTTGTTTTCTCCTTGATTAATGTCGAAAAGCTGTTCTAACTCAAGATCTACATTCCTTACCTCACTGACAAGCATTCCGTTAACGTAGGAACTCAGGGTTCGGGCCGGAACATTCACAACAACAGCCAGGTGATTCCATTCATCAAGCTCCACCGCTGATGAACGAGCAATAAACTTTTTTGATTCTGTTTTGATTTGAACCTGATAACCTTCATCATTTTTGGTTCCTGTCGGAGCAGCATAGAAACGCGACAGATTGTTTTTCCCAAAATTGAAGAATGTTTGGCCACTTTCTGCAGAACGCAGGTAAATCCAGCCTGTGATACTAAGTGACTCAAGTCCCGTCACCGATTCTCCAGGGATTGAAATAACCGCTTCACTGTCTCCTGGTAAAGAAAGCACATCACCAAAAAGGTCGTCTTCTTCAAAACCGAAACCAGGGTCCTGAACGGTGGCATGAAGATTATTTCGCGACCAATCATTAAAGCTTCCATCAAATAAATAGCGGACACTTAAATCTGTTTCACCTATTCCGTCTAAAATTTGATCACCGTTTTGTGAAAATACCGAAGTTGTGCATAAAACACATAGGCTCAGCATCATTCCAACGAACAACTTAATTGTTTTCATAATTTTATTTTTTTGGATGGTTTTATGGGGGTAAACCTTTGGGAGGTTGCCCCTTTGATTAAATCAGGATTTTGTCGGACGCTTTATCGATAAATTGCTGTTTTACACGCTATTGCTATGTTAAGCCTCATTTTTGCATTTTGCGCTATTGCAACCTGCACGTTATTGCTGCTATACGCATCATTGTTAATTAACATGCTATTGCTGCATACGAGCTATTGCTATTGTGCGCGCATTTGTTTCATAGGCGTAATTGTTATACATATGCCATGGGTGTTTAATATACACTTATTAAAAAATTTGTACCGGTGCCAGATCCATAATTGTCTATCAGGTTGTTTCTCTTAAAACTGTGGAAAAAAACTTTTTACTGTAGGATTGGCAACAACTGATTTCGGGCTATTTCTCCTGGTTTACACCCGTCATTATTTTCAAAATAAGTCAACATATATGGTTTTCTATCGCGTCAACTCCTTGCCAGTCAATAGTCTATTCATATTGAACCATCACTGGTTAGGACAGTTCAAATATAGTAAATTTATCAAATCCCGGAGGTTTTTTTAGAAACCGCAGCAACTGGAAGCTCCCGCAGGAACTGGAAGCTCCTGGCGGAACTGGAAGCTCCCGCAGGGACTTCCAGCTTCCGCGGGAGTACCCGTTTTTCTTCGGAAGCTTCCAGTTGCTGGCGCAAGCTGGAAGTTCCGTGGTCAGGCTTTCAACGCATCCACCGGAGAACGGCGTGCGGCCTGGAATGTCTGGTAAACAATTGTCAGTGAGGCGATGCCCAGAGTAACAACGGCAGATACCAGGAAAAAACGTGGGCTTAGGTTGATACGGTAAGCAAAGTTTTCAAGCCACCGGTCTGCCATCAGCCAGGCCAGAGGCCATGCGATAACAACGGCAATTAAAACCCATTTTAGTATCACTTTGAAAAACACCATCATGATCTGTGGCAGTGTTGCCCCCACGACTTTTCTCAGGCTTATTTCCCTGCTGCGCGATTGAACCATGTAGCTCGACAAACCGTATAACCCCAACAGGGAAATGATTATCGCTATAAGCGAGGCATAAAGGATAATTTGGAAGCTTCTTTCTTCAAAGCGATATGTATGAGAAAAGACATCATCGAGCCAGATGCTGTTAACACCGTAAGCCTGATCTGTTTGCATAAAAATCTGTTCAATTCGTTCGCGGGCTGCAGGCAGATTATGGCTGTTTACTTTTACCGAAACAATCCTGATCTCGTCGAAATAGCGATTAAAAACAAGCGCCCCGATGGGTTCATGCAGGCTCTGGTAGTGGAAATCCTCAACCACGCCAATGATTTTGCCGTGGTACTCCCACAACGACACATCTGCTCCGATGGGATCCTCCAGACCAAGCTGGCGCACCGTTTCCATGTTAACCACATATTCATAGTTGTCGGTTTGTATTCTTTCGTCGAGCCATCGGCCTTCCAGGAGGCGAATGTCGTAGAAGTCGATGAATTCGTCGATGGTGGCAAAATAAGTAATCGGGATTGCCTCTCCAGGGTGCTGACCGCGCAGCCGGAAGAACTGACCGCTTCCGCCAGAACCAGGCACAGCTTGTGAGGCGGTTACTGCCGATACTTCCGGGAGCTGCAACAAGTCGTTTTTCAGCACCTGGTAAGAGGACTGAATACCGGGGGTTAACCCCCTGAATAGCAAAACATTTTCCCTGTCAAACCCAAGATCATCATGCTTCATGAAACGGATC
Source organism: Bacteroidales bacterium (assembly GCA_003559735.1). GTDB lineage: Bacteria > Bacteroidota > Bacteroidia > Bacteroidales > UBA7960 > PUPG01. The sequence continues at coordinate 50,624 of PWKN01000282.1, forward strand.
TGATCATTGACCACCCACAGGATGGTAATGAGAAAAACCACGATGACAAACTGCGATACAACGAGAAAAATGCGCAGAAACGGTGTTTTTCGGCCATGTTGGAGTTGGCCTTTCAGAATGGCTGCAGGTTGATGGCTTGCAAAACTGATCGCCGGATAAAGACCAGCTATTAGTCCCACAACCAACGCCAATATTATCAAAGAAATAATAAGGGAAAAACCAAAAAAGTCGTAAAGCGCCAGGTCTCGTTCCAGCAAAGCAGAAAACGGGGGAAGGAAAAACTCTACAAGGACCAGCGAACCAGCAAGGGCAATGAAAGCTGTCAGCACCGATTCGCCCAGGAACTGAAAAACAATGTTTTTCTTTTGTGCACCGGCAACTTTTCTTATACCTGCTTCGATGATCCTTTTGTCGGACCGGGCTGTTACCAGGTTTATGAAATTAAAAACGGCTATGGTGAGAATGAAAACGGCCAGACCAGTCATGATGATGATATTCTGGAAGTTTCCTTTAGGACTCAGGTCGCCGTCGAGATGCTGGCCAAAATGAATGTCTCTAAGGTTTTGCAAATAGATGGATACCTGGTAGTGCTCGCCAACAACCTCTAATACCTTTTCAGTGGCAAAGCTGGAGATTTTCTCTTCCAGCACATCATCAAGAGGGGCATTCAGGAGAAGATAGGTTGCGAAAAAATTTTGCAGTTGGTTTTGCTGATCATCAGGGATGATCAGCAGTGGTGCCAAAACCTCAAATTGCAAATGCGTGTTGGTGGGCGGATCCTCCAAAACGGCGCCAACAACAAAGGGCCTCCTTTCTGCACTAAGCTGATCTTTTTCTGTGTCAATCCATAGAACATCCATCTCCACCACTTGTCCTGTGGCAGATCTGTCGGGAAATAGCTTTTCGGCAATAGTCCTGGTAAGTATCACATGCGATGGGTTGTTGAGGGATTGTGTGGGATCCCCTTCCAGGACAGGGAAGCTGAAAATCTCATTAAAACAGGAGTCCACATAAAAGATACGGATGTTTGTAAAGTGATTGTCATCTAGTTCCAGGGTGGTGTGCCTGGGAAAAATCCTTGAAACGGACTCGATTTCGGGTATGTTTTCTGAAAGGCTGGGCCCTGCCAGGGCAAGTGTGTAGGGAATGGTGGAATCGAAATGCCCGTGAAACCTGGTGATGGTCCTGTAAATCTGTGGAGCGTTTTTGTGCATTTCTTCAAAACTGCGCTCATGTATCACAAAAAGGGTGAGAATGATGGTTGCGGCCATTGCGGACGCCAGTCCCAATACATTGATAAGTGTTACAGCGGGTTGTCGCTTCATATTCCTGAAGGCAATCAGCAGGTAGTTTTTTATCATATCTGGCGATGTTTAAACTACCTTAACATATCAAAAAATGTTCCTTAAAAAGTAGAAACTTTATAATCATCATTTTAGGATAAATAGCCTGATTGATGTACTCATCAAGGATGTCCGTTTTTGTTCACTGGTGTCCGTTTTTAGCCAAAAACCAACCGGAACTGGAAGCTCCCGCAGGGACTTCCAGCTTCCGGGGTCCAGTACCCTGGAAGCGCCAGTTGCTGGCGCAAGCGTTCCAGTTGCTGAACGCAAGCTGGAAGTTGTTGGGCGCAAGCTTCCAGTAGCTGACGCAAGCTGGAAGTAGCTGGCGCAAGCGTTCCAGTTGCTGAACGCAAGCTGGAAGTTGTTGGGCGCAAGCTTCCAGTAGCTGACGCAAGCTGGAAGTTGCTGGCGCAAGCTGGAAGTTCCTCAAACGGAAGAGATTTTTTCCGAACTTTGCAGTATAATCCTTTTATGGACTTAAGCAATTATTTACATTGTTCACCTGGAAATAACAGCGAACACCTTTTCAGACATAATACGATCCGGTATGTACCTGACACAAAAAACCTACATCAGGGAGCAGATGAAGCTTGCAGGTTTGCTATTTGAAAACCCTTACCTTATGCTGATGATGCAACACTTCGGAATCAACTTCGTGGTGCAGGACAAGAGTGTTGAGCAGGTTTGCAAGGAAAACCATATCAACAAAGAAATATTCATCGCTTTTGCCAATCTTTATAACGGATTTAAGGAATTGGATGCAACCCGTTTTTCTGTTTCGGATATCCATTCGATCATTGATTTTCTAAAAAACAGTCACCATTATTACAAGGAAGAGAAATATCCTGAGATAAAAAACCTTATCCAGGACATTGTCAAAATCAACAACACGCCTGAGATAAAGCTCATTGAGCGTTTTTTTGATGAGTATTTCAATGAAGTGATTGATCACCTGAAATATGAAGACGAGGTGGCTTTCCCTTATTTCATTGAGCTGACAAAGAGCGGAGGACAGTCACAAAAGGTGGATTATTCAGCAAGGACGTATCGTGATCATCACACCGATATCGAAACAAAGATCATGGAATTAAAAAAGCTCCTGCTGAAACACATCCCACTGCATCACGACCGAATATTGCGCAGACGATTAATTATCAGCTTATTCGAGCTTGAATATGATCTGACCATCCACTACACCATAGAGGAAGACTTGCTGATACCTTTGATTGATCACTTTGAGAAAACCCCTGACCGTGGCTGAATGCAATATCCACATAGCAGTCATTGAACCCTCCCACATCCTCTTTGAGGGTCTGTCCAACATATTGCTGAAGGGCAATCCCCATGGCCGCATCCTGCGTTTCGACAGCCTGGAAGAGCTGAAAGATTACCGGCATCGTGACAACGTGGAAGTGATCATCATTAATCCTGCCATCATTATGGGTGATCCCAATGTGCTGAGTTCTTCAAAAAAACTATTTCAAAAAGCGCAATGGGTTGGACTGATATCTTCCCTGGTGGGAGATACTTTTCTAAGATTGTTTGATGCGATTATTCAGATAACAGATACACCGGAAAGCATTAATAATACCATTGCAAAGGTTACCGAAGAAGACTGTATTTGCTCCGATCCCGCAGCGGATGAATTGTCAAACCGGGAAAAAGAGGTGTTGATTGAGCTGGTCAACGGTCTGTCGAACAAAGAGATCGCTGACAAACTCCATATCAGTAAACACACAGTGATTAGTCACCGGAAAAACATTAGCCAGAAAGCCGGTATCAAATCGCTGGCCGGTCTCACCATCTATGCCATTACGCAAAACATCATTTCCATAGAGGACATTCAGGCAGGGAGTTAGGAGGGAATCACCTTCCTTTCATTTATGAGTGTTCAGCCGCTGACTGACTTTGCTTAATTCTCGGATCGCGGCGGCTTAGCCACATTTATAAAGCATGCCCTCTCACTTCTGATGTCTGCTCACCACAATTGGGGATTAACGGTACTGATTATACCCGTTTTTGGGGATTGCATGATTAACGTGGTATGACAATCTTTGCAGCAGGTTTTTAATGTGGATTGAAGAGATTGGGTTTAATACATTCGGGTCATTCCGAAACCTCTTTTCACAAAGGTTTTACAACGATTAGATGAACACCAGGTATATTATTGCTTCGCTGTTATTTTTCTTCTTTGCCGGTTTGATGCTGATCACTTATGCCGATACGATCACCATTAAGGGTGTTATCATAAACGATCGCAGCGAAAGTTTGCCGGCTGCCACCGTACAACTTAACGACGGGGAATTTGGAATGGTGACCGACCTGGACGGCCGTTTTGAGTTCTCCGGGCTACCTGCGCAAACCTACACGCTCAAAGCCAGTTACATGGGCTACGAGACCTACACCAGGCTCATCGAGCCGGAGCAGGCCTCCGGACCGCTGGCTGTAAGGCTCAAAACTTCTGAGATCTTTCTTGAAGGGGTTGAGGTCACAGAGAACCAACGTCAAATTGCCAGGCGTGTAAATTCCATTTCGGTTGAGCATCTGCAGCAGGATTTTTTCACCGGCAACCAGGCCGGCAGCCTGATGCGCACTTTGCGGAGGATTCCGGGCGTGCATTCGATGGATGCAGGCACCGGGATGTCGAAACCGATGATTCGCGGACTGGGGTTTTACCGCGTGGTATTCGCCCAAAACGGGATCAAGCAAAGCGGACAGCACTGGAACCAGCATATCGGCATCAGCATCGACCAGCACGCTATCAGCCAGATGGAGATCATCAAAGGGCCCTCTTCGTTAAGATATGGTTCGGATGCGATCGGCGGCGTGATCAACATTCTGCCCGCTCCCATCCCAGCCAAAGGCCAATGGACGGCAGATGTATCCCTAACAGAAAAATCGAATACGGAATGGCTGGGTGCTTCAGCAGGCATATACGGACGGCAGGGCGACTTTTATGTCCACATGCAGGCCACACACAACCGTTTTGGTGACTTCCGGGTGCCCGACACCGATGTCTTCCTGCTTCCGGCACCTGCCGGTGCCGCCGAAGCCACCCACGAAGTGGAGCTTGGCGACCACGCCCACAACACAGCCGGCGAGGAAACCGGGATCTCGCTCGTTACCGGACTCGTCAGGCCCTGGGGAAATTCCTATTTGGACATGCGCTTCCACACGGTAGAAAACGGCTTTTTCGACTATGTCGGACTGCAGCACGCATCCAGAAGGGAAGAGCACATGGCAAGCACCAGAGAGGTCAACCTTCCCTATCAAAGTGTTTCGGATTACTCCATCAACCATTTCACCAACAGGTATTTTGGAGAAAACAAACTCGAGATAGCCCTCGGCTACCAGTTTAACAGCACAACCGAACACAGCATCCTGTCAGACAGAACCGGGAACCGCTACGAGGACCTGATGTATTACCGCGGAAAAGACAACCTGGAACTTCAACTCGACCTGCACAACATCACGGCAAACACAAGCTATTCGTTCAGGAATATGGAAAACCACCAGATAGATGTGATCATGCATACCGGTTACGAGCAAAACAGCACCGACGGATTCAGCCA
>PWKN01000237.1 GCA_003559735.1 Bacteroidales bacterium
GAACTATAATGTTCGGGTTCAAGGCTTGCGCAGTTTTGAAAACCAAGGAGTTTACTCTTGTAAATGACTGTTTTCAAAACAAGCATAACGCAGAAACCGGACATTAGAGACAGACACTAAACAAAAAATATCACAACCAAAGGGCTAATATGTAAATATTTTTTACCTTTGGTTGTTTTATTTGCAGTCCTGCATCCTTTCTCCTGGTCCGGTCGCCCCCATATGATCAGTTTGGATACAGCCTGGTTAGAAATTAATAACCCATAAGATATGAGTGTAAAAAAGATATTGCTGATAGATGATGATCCTGCGGTGCGTGGATTGATTTCGAGCATCCTTCGCAAAAAGGGCATGGATGTTGTTTTGGCAAAAGAAGGGAGCGAAGGACTGCAACTGATGCAGGATGAAAAACCTGACCTGGTTATCTGTGACTTTCAGATGCCTGGCATGAATGGACTGGAAGTTCTGGACCAGATAAAAAAAGACAATCCCCAAATACCTGTTGTCATACTGACAGCCTATGGAGATGCTACCCTAACCATTCGGTCAATGCAGACGGGAGCTTTTGATTTTATTGAAAAACCCATCAATCCAAGAGAGCTCCTTGAGGTCGCAAAAAATGCCCTGAAAACAGTTACCCGGCCGGAACCAGATCAAAATGAGGCGGCCATCCTGCATGCAAGGACAAAGGATGATAATTTAATGGCAGGAAAATCGCCTGCCATGCGGGAGATCTTTAAAATTACCGGTCGAATATCGCAAAGCAATGTGAATGTGATGATCACAGGGGAGACTGGTACGGGTAAAGAACGGCTTGCCAGGTTGATCCACGAATCGGGGACCTCAAAGAATGCCCCCCTGATCGTCTTAAATTGCAAAAGTCTCCGCGAAGATCAGTTGATAAGCGCATGCCGCATTGATGATGATCAACCTGCCGGATCAGGTAGCGGATTACAGGCAAGCATAATACTTGACGATGTTGGCGCACTTTCGGATGAATTGCAGGTTGTTTTGCTTGACCTTATAACCCGCGAAACAACTGTCTGCCCCCCCGGTCTGAAACCAAGGTTCATATCGATCACCAACGATGATATAGGCAACCTGGCAGAGGAAGGTAAATTCCTGAAGGAGCTCTATTACAGACTGAAGGTGTTTTCATTGCATATTCCTCCCTTGCGCCAGCGTAAAGAAGATATTCCTGACCTTGTAAACAATATTGTGCAGGAGTTGAATCCGGCGCTGAAGAAAAATGTTGTCCGCATAGATGTGGGTGTTATCCCCCTGCTTCAGTCATACGATTGGCCGGGAAATGTGCAGGAGTTAAAGAATATCCTGATGCAGGCAATGGTGCTGGCTCATGGTGATCTGCTTGAGAAAAACAGCATCTATATAAAGGGCAGGCACAAGGAAACAGAACCAGACCATGCGTTTGCAGAACCACCCCGCAGTCTGGCCGAGGTTGAAAAAGAACATATTGGCCATGTCCTGAATCATGTTCGATGGAGCAAGCAGGATGCAGCTGCTATCCTTGGGATCACCAGGCCAACACTGAATGCAAAAATTGAAAAATACCAGATAACCAAACCCTGACAATTAGAAAAAAACAAAGAAATCCGGTGTAAATTTTTTTACACCGGATTTCTTTTGACCCTGTTAAAAAGAAAAAACAAAAATAATTTACAAAAAAGCACAAAAAAACTTGCATGGTAAAAAAATATTTTACTATCTTTGTAGCACAAAGGCAATAAAAGTAAAATATTTTAACCCATGAAGCCAATAGTAGTTTTTTCGTTCATATTCTTCATCCTGTTCCTCGGGTTGCATTCCCAGGTGAGTGCACAGGGGCGTGGGACAGTCAGTTATACCATTGTAGTAACAGAGGATATGCTTGCACAGCATACCGGTCGTGATTACCAGTCCGGCACAGGCGAAATGGGTTTGCCAGCAGCTTCGGTATCTGTCTCAATGCAAAATGGGAACACCTACAATCCAAAAAGTCAGTCCGTCGATTTCCATATGGACGTATATGCTGCACAGCCTGATGATTTTTTACCGTTGATGATTGGTGGGGCAGATCCTGCAGACGAAAGCAGTTACGATGTTTCCAGGGAACGCTTTGCATTGCAGGACGATACTTCGGATTACCTGGTGGTGATGGAGTTCAACTAATTCCTGTCACACATCACTTTTTAATGGAGACGTGCCTTACAGGTACGTCTCTATTGTTTTTGGTGGACGGCATAGCGTCTCCATTTTTCTATTACCGCCTGCATATCACCGGCAAGTGGTGCATCGAAAAATATGTCGGTTTCGCTGACCGGGTGACTGAAACCGAGGGTCGAAGCATGCAGGGCATGCCGGGGAAGAATGGCAAAGCAGTTTTTTACAAATTGTTTGTATTTTGTAAAGGTGGTTCCTTTAATGATTTGATCGCCACCATATGTGGCATCATTAAACAACGGGTGTCCGATGTGTTTCAGGTGTGCACGGATCTGATGTGTCCGGCCCGTTTCAAGTCTGCATTCCAGTAAGCTCACGTAGCCAAAGCGTTCGAGTACTTTAAAATGTGTTACGGCTGGTTTTCCATGTTCACCATCCGGGAAAACATCCATTACCTTTCTGTTTTTCAGGCTACGGCCAATGTGGCCGGTAATGGTCCCATTGTCTTCCTCAAAATCGCCCCAGACAAGGGCGTGGTATACCCTGACTATTGTACGGTCGAAAAATGCCTTCGCCAGACGGCTTTGTGCATACTCTGTTTTGGCAACCAGCAATAATCCTGAGGTGTTTTTATCAATACGGTGCACCAATCCTGGTTTTACCGGATCATCGCCATGGTGTGGAAGATTGTCAAAATGATACACCAATGCATTTACCAGGGTGCCGGTATAGTTACCATAGCCAGGGTGGACGACCATACCGGCCTGTTTGTTGACGACCACCACATGGTCGTCTTCATACACAATGTCAATGGGGATGTTTTCGGGCAGAAGCTCTATCTCCCTCGGTGGATAGGCCATTACAATACTGATCTGGTCGCCCGGCTTAACTTTGTAATTTGACCTCACCGCTTCACCGTTGACCAGGATGTTGCCCGCTTTTGCGGTCTGCTGGATTTTGTTGCGGCTGATCCCCTCTATTTTGGCATATATATACTTGTCTATACGCAGCAGTCCCTGCCCCTTGTCAACAACAAACCGGTGATGTTCGTAAAGGTCTTGCTCTTCATTATCCTGGTCCCGGTTATCTTCCTGCATGTTGTATTCATCCTGGTTCATTGGATAACGTTTTGTGGTGCCTGTTTACCCAGGGGTATTGTATTATTCTTTTCAATTGCCGCAGTCCTATCTCGAAATGATAAAGCGGACGGTATGCATTGTTCTGTTGTGTTGATTGGTGATTCGCAAGAGATACACGCCATTGTCGAGATCAGAAACATCAAGGGTGGAGGTGAAACCGGTCGAATACAGCAGTCTGCCAGTTATGTCAAACACATGCATCCGGTTTTCCGCTGCATTTACCAGGCGATCATCTGTGCGGATATGTATGTTGTTTCCGGAAGCGGGATTAGGATATACAGTCACCGGCGACTGTTCTCCCAATAGGGGCAATAGATCTGTCGTGACTGTTTTGTCACGTTCCATCACCGCCCGTACCATCAATGCGCCCTCTTTTAATGAAGGGTGCCAACCCGCTCCGTCACCAAAATAATTAAAGAGCCGGTGACTGGCATCGTTGCCAAGATCAAAGCCAATTACGACAGAATTTGCCAATGGCACATTCCCGGTCTGGCTGATGACAACATAGAAAGTATCTTTAACCTCCACAGGATGATCAAGGTTAATGGTTACAAAACCATTTTGGTCTTCATCAGGTGTGGGGATCGGATCTGAAGTATTATACAGTACGTCAGGGGGATCAAGGCTCCGTTTTATTGACAGATCAAAAACCAGTCGCGGGTTCTGTTCATTGATTGTTCCCATAATAAAGATTTGCACTGCTTCCAGCACATCGGGGTGTTTGGTTGTGAACTGCAGCGCCCGGGCCGGACTATGACCCTTGACCAGGTGAGTCCTTTCCGGTGATCCATCGTCATATGAATAATAATTGGAAAAGACCTGATCATATATGATGGTGTCGTTGCGGGTGAAATCATCGCCGGTAGCCCCTTCGCGCAGGGAATGTACAATTCTGAAATGGCGGTGTTGTGCAGGCGCAACGGGAAAAGGGCCCGGCAACACAATGGGACTGGTGTGTGGCTGATAGTCCTGGTAACCCTCTTGTGAGAATGGGTTAATTACCCAGGACCCACCCGAATAGGTTCGAATGGTTCTCAGCTCTTCATCCTGGACGACATACCGGTAGGTATAGTTATAGGCACTGTTGTCAAGATTGGCAATGCGTACAGAAAAGTTTTCGCGCAGTACCGATGGTGGATCAGCAATATATTGTGACCATGGCATTGAGGTATAATCTTTCAGTATTGACTGGGCAGGTGCCGCAAATGCAATATCATAGTATGCATCATCGAAAACGCTGCGGCCTTGGTTGAGCAGGACATAATCGATATTCCAGATATTGGCTGTGCCCGAATAGTTCGGAATTGTTTGTCCGGGAGAAAACGAAGCATAATTGCGAAACCGGAAACGGAAGTCATCCCTGAAATATTTCTCTTCCGTAATGGGAATGGCCACCCGTTTAAAATAAGGAAAAGTATCGAGGGCAAAGCTTTTCAGCGATTCCCCTGCTGCACTCCAGACGCTTTGCCAGCGCAATATATCTTCTTCTTCTTCATGGTCGCCATTGTTGTTTTCTTTGTTTCCGGGAAGCAGAAACTGTACCACCAGCGAATCCTGGACACCCGGGTCGCCGCCTCTGCCCTGGGGCTGGTAATAAAAACTCAATACAATGGAGTCGGCCGGTGAATGGCTGCCCAGGTCTATGGGTTGGGACGTAAGGTGATCGGCGGGGAAAGGCATGTTGTCGGCCCTGGCATGCTCATAAATATGGCCCTGGGCATCGAGAATGTCGAAAGTAGCCACGCCATAGGTTATTGGGTGTACGGCAAAACCACTGTTGACAAACACATCGTTGTCGGCCCATTTGGTACCATCAGGATAGGGCCCCTTGTAGGAGAAATCGTCCCAAAAGGGAAGTGTCAGCGGAATTGCAGTACTTTTTCTTGTTGTATGCTGATCATGGAGCCTTTCTGCCGATTTCTGCTTATTGCCGGGCAAAGGGAGCAACACCTCTTGTGCAAAGAGTTTAACTGGTATGGTGATGTACAGCAACAACAACAATACTCGTATGTTCATGTGTTTATCAGCTGTTTTGTATTTAAAGATATGCCGTTATTCATATAATTCGCCGGCAGGCCTGTACCAGACATCAACCGACTGTCCCATGGGGAGTATCATCCCCTCCTGGTATTCAGGCTCTTGCCTGTAAACCCTTGCATTAAACCGGCTCGCCCCTGATTCAAATACCTCAATGCCCAGTTCCAGGCTTTTTTCATCAAGTACCTGCATGACCTCTTCAGGGGTCATTCCTGTCAGGTCAGGTACCAGGACAGAGAGCAATTGTTCAAGGTATTTATCGAAGTCGTATTCCTCGGCAGAGCGGTAATAAAGGGTCACCGCGCTTCCGGCTTGCATGTATACAGCGGCATCTATGGGATCAGGATCCTGCATATATACTTTTGGGTTCACTTCAGATCCGTCGATAAAGACTTCCTCTCCCACATTGAGCGCAGACCTGTTCAGCAACCTGGTGGCATCTTCGCGCGACATGCCAATCACCAGGGGGACCATGGCAACATTATCACCGAGTCCTTCACCCAGCACCAGGTCAATCGATGTCCCTTTTTCAACGGGTGTTCCGGGCTCAATATAGCCTTCATTGTATTTTTGTTTCAAGACAGCATCCCTTGCAATATCGGGCTGATACTCCATTTGTCCGACTGTCAGTCCGTGGGTCTCCAGTATCGATATCGCCTGCCGGAGCGAAAGATCTGTCAGGTCGGGCATGGGAACCATCTCTGGCAAGACCGCTACGGTTGTCAGGTAAATGGTACGGTTGCGTTTCACTTCTGTACCCGGGGCGGGATCATGCCAGGCAATACTCTCCTGGTCAAGGTTGTCATTAAAAATGGAATCATTCACCACATAGCGAAGCCGTTTGGCCCGGATGATCCCGGCCGCTTCTTCCTCTGTCAGTCCTTCCAGGTCCGGCACCGTTATGCTTCGTCCGTGGAGCGTATAAAGATCAAGCATCTTTAGTGACCCCCAGATAAAAAAAATGCCCAGTGCAGTTGCGATCAGCAGCTGACGAAAAAAATACTTGCTGAAAACAAAATCCTTTATGTCCATTTCACTTTTTGTTCAAAATACTGCAACGCTTAGCAAAAGTAATATAAAAATCGCCAGCTTTACATTCAAACGGATAATGGTTTGTCCCGGGGTTCGCCAGCTAATTGTCAGACCTGGATGATACGCAAGAATGATAAAGGCTTTGAAAAGGATAACGAATAAATCAGTGATTTATGTTTTTTTTTATTTGTCTGTGTGAAATTTCGCATGAAAAAAATTCATGTATATTTGTTAACGGCAACAGTCGCACATTTTATGGCAAAAAAGAACATAGCCCTGGTAACGGGTGGGGACTCGGATGAGTATGTCATCTCCATGGCAAGTGCACGGATGATCAGGGAGCAGCTTGACCCATCGCGCTACAGGGTGTATACCATATTGATCCATAAGGGAAGGTGGGTTTATACAGATGAAGGAAAAGATATCCCGGTCAACAAAAACGACTTCTCCATCCAGACAGGTGAAAAAAAAGTATTGTTTGATTGCGTGTTCATAACCATACACGGTACTCCTGGTGAAGATGGCAGGTTGCAGGCCTACTTTGATCTGACAGGCATACCTTATAACACGGCAGGGGTGATGGCCTCTGCGCTCACATTCAACAAGTACTATTGTTACCAGGTTGTTTCGCGGTTGGGTTTTGCGGTACCCGAAATGATCAGGATGACTTGCTATACGGGTTTTACGGAAGACGACCTGATCGCCCGGTTGGGATTGCCTGTTTTTGTCAAACCCAATGAAGGCGGATCCAGTCTGGGGATGTCTCTGGTAAGGAAGCCTGGTTCACTGTCACAAGCCATCGATCTTGCATTCAGGTATGACAGGGAAGTGTTGGTGGAAGAATACATTGCCGGCGTTGAGCTCACCTGTGGTGTATTTCAGCATGGCGGCAAGGTAAAAGCGCTTCCTGTAACTGAGATCGTAAGCAAGACAGCAGCATCCTACTTTGATTATGAGGCAAAATATACACCTGGAGCTGCCGATGAGATCACTCCTGCCCGGATACCCGATGCGTTAACCAGGAAGGTGCAGGATGCCAGTGTGTTGTTGTATCAGCAGCTGGGACTTTTTGGCCTGACCAGGTTTGATTATATCCACAGGGATGACACCTTGTATTTTCTCGAAGTAAATGTAACCCCCGGAATGACCCCGACCAGCATTGTTCCCCAGCAGGCAGCAGTTGAAGGCATCAGTTGCAGGGAATTGTTTACAATGCTCATTGAGGAGGCCTTATCGGGACGATAACGTGGTTTTTTGCAGGAAGGCGGAAAGCTCAGACAATGCCATTCTTCTGTGGCTGATGCGGTTTTTTTCTGCCGTTTCCATCTCTGCAAATGTTTTGTTATGTCCTTCAGGGATAAATATGGGGTCATAGCCAAAGCCACTGGTTCCCTTTATACTTTCGGTGATCATTCCATGAACGGCTCCTTCAAACAGATATTCCCTGTTCTCCAACACCAGCGCAATGACGGTTCTGAAGCGGGCTTTGCGGTTTCTGTAAACAGATAGCTCCTTCAGCAGTTTCCTGATATTTGCCTGGTTGTCCCTGCCCTTACCTGCATATCTTGCCGAAAACACCCCGGGCATTCCGCCCAGTGACTCCACTTCGAGGCCTGTGTCATCGGCAAAGCAATCGAATCCATAATGCCGTGCCACAAAGCGCGCTTTCGCAAGTGCATTGTCCTCCAATGTTTTGAATGGCTCCGGGATTTCGGTATGACACCCGATGTCATCCAATCCCGACAAAATGAAGTCCGGACCGATGATGGATCTTACCTCGTCGATTTTATGCTGGTTATGACTGGCAAATACAAGTTGGTGTCCCATGCGCTTATCTCAGTTCCACCAGCGGGTGGTCCTTTGGTATAATGTCACCCTCCTTGATGTGCAGCCTTTTTACAACGCCATCGGCGGGGGCAAGGATCACATTCTTCATCTTCATTGCTTCAAGCACACAAAGCTCAACCCCTTCCTTTACCTGTTGTCCCTCTTTAACGAATACTTTTTGGATGTTTCCAGGCATAAAAGATCTGACGATATTTGGGTTGACCGGCTGGTAAGGCTTTCGTAAACTGTGCATTTTGTTGGCCTTGGTTTGGTATACCACATCGTCAATCACCATGCTGATCATCTCTGTCTGTTTCACTTTGCGCTTTTTCACCTTGTTGATTTTTAATTGTTCACATTAAGATCATCTGAAGCGGAATTTTAAGGATTTGCCGCTGGCTGCCGGATTGTGTGGTTATCAATCGCCTAGAACGGTGGTATTCCATGCTTCTTTTCAGGCCCCTTTTCATCTTTTCCTGACGATATTTCCAGTGCATGAAGCAGAAACTTTCTTGAGTCGGCTGGCTCGATCACGGCGTCAATGTAACCGTGAGCGGCAGCAACATAGGGGTTGGCAAACTTTTTCTTGTATTCTTCCACCTTCCTGTGCCTGGTATCTTCCGGATTGGGGGAGTTCATGATCTCATGGCGGAAAATGATGTTTGCAGCACCTTCCGGTCCCATAACGGCAATTTCAGCGGTAGGCCAGGCAAAAACAAAATCGGCCTTCAGGTGTCGTGAACACATGGCTATGTAGCCGCCACCATATGCCTTTCTTAAAATGATCGTCACTTTTGGAACAGTGGCCTCACTATATGAGTATAGTATCTTCGCACCATGACGGATCACCCCTGAGTGTTCCTGGTCAATTCCCGGCAGATACCCCGGAAGGTCAACAAGGGTTACAAGCGGAATGTTAAAGGCGTCGCAGAAGCGAATAAACCGTGCCGCCTTATCGCTGGAGTCAACATCGAGCACACCGGCAAGTATTAAGGGCTGGTTTGCAACAAAACCAACGGTTTCGCCATTCAGGCGGCCAAACCCGATCACCATATTGGCGGCATAGAGTTCCTGGACTTCAAAAAAGTCGCTGTCGTCGCTTATGGCTTTGATTACATCCCTTACATCATAGGGTTCGCGCGGGTCGGTGGGTATAATGTTTTCAATACGGTATTGTTTTGTTTTTGGTGCTTTTTTGGGAAAAGGTATGGCTTTTTGTTTGTTGCTCCACGGAATGTACGAAAACAATTTTTTTATCATCTGGAAACATTCTGCCTCACTTTCTGAGAAGAAATGGGCATTGCCGGTTATCTCACTGTGTACCCTGGCACCACCAAGTTCTTCCATGCTGATCTCCTCGCCGAGTACCGAGCGGATCACTTCAGGACCCGTAATGAACATTTTGGAGATCTTATCCACAACAAACACAAAATCGGTCAGCGCCGGGGAATATACAGCACCGCCGGCACACGGACCAAGAATTACTGAGATCTGCGGGATCACACCTGAAGCCTGTGTGTTTCGGTAAAAGATCTCCCCATAGCCGGCCAGTGAGTTCACACCCTCCTGGATCCGGGCACCACCAGAGTCGTTAATGCCAATGATGGGGATTTTCAGCTTCATGGCATGATCCATGATCTTCCCGATCTTACGGGCGTGCATCAACCCAAGTGACCCTCCCGCAACGGTGAAGTCCTGGGCATAGATGCAAACAGGATGGCCATTGATGGTACCTGTCCCGGTAATCACCCCATCTCCGGGCAAATGCTTTTTGTCCATATCGAAATCCCTGGCGGCATGCTCAACAAACAGGTCATACTCGTGGAAAGAATGGGTATCCAGGAGTGAGATGATCCGTTCACGCGCCGTCATCTTCCCCATGGACACCTGTTTTTCAATAGCCTTGGCACCACCACCCTGCAAAGCATTTTGCATGCGCTTCTTCAGGTCCAACGTCTTTTGCTTGATTGACATATTTTTTAGGTTTTTGTTTTTATAATGACCTGATATCCAAATTTTTTATACCAGGTGCTGTCGCCGTTTATACGGTTTTTTGCGGCGAAACTGGTGTTCAAAGTAAAGAAAAAAAACCTTACTAAGCTTGTTTTTATTGATGAAAAATCTGCCGGGCACAGGATCATCCCCTCCTTATTGCCTGTATCCCAGATGCTTTTTAAACCTGTATGATACTTGCTTTGTGCTCCGAACCCCTTGTTATCACGAATAGTGCAATCCTGGTCCTCCGGCAGGACTCATTGATCCGACAGCAGAATTTTAACAACAGTATATGATGTATCTGACTGTACTTTTAAGAAGTATAATCCCCTTGGAAGATGCCCCACATGAACATCCATAATTTCTCCGGCCGATGCCATGTCGCTCACCATGTGCTTATACAATCGTCCCTGAAGGTTAAACAGGCCCACACGCGCATTGGGATGATCCTGGTGGAACCAGAGACTGAACGTTCCGGTGGCCGGATTGGGAAATACACGTATGCCGTCTTCTTTCAAAGGAGAAAGCGATTCCACGCCGGTGGGCAGTTCATCAAACATGGCCACCAGGTCTGCATTCTTGCCGGGCATAACATAAAGAAACTCTTTTTCATGACTGATTAGCGCTTCACCATCCATCCAGGCATTAAACCGATGTGCAATGTTTGGATTCGCCTTTAACCGCACTGCCTTGCCTGCCAGGTGTTTCCCCGCCCCGGAAACCGTGCCTCCATGATCAGGGATTACCTCAATGGTCAGTCTGAAAAAACCATCTGCTTCTGATATGGTTACCAGGTCGATGGCACCAAATCCCTGCTGCCTGCTTTGGTAACGGAAAGCAAGTCTGACACCTGCCTGTCCAGCAAACACCGAAAGGTCAGCCGTAGCCTGGTGCCATTCTGTTGCAATGATATCTTCTTCAGAAAGGGGATGCTCCAGGTTGTCCCACACTTTGTTCACCGTTTGGTCTTCATCAATGACGTAAAGGCTCAGCCTTGATATGTTGGGCTCATTATTAAAAATGCCGCTGAACATAAAATGCAATGCAGGGGTATGCAGGCCCGAAAAATCAAAGGGTTGGGTGATCAGCCACTCATCCTTTTCTGTTCTGGTGTTGTTTGATAACAGATAAAAGTATGTGCCTGCATGGGCTTCAAGAATACCGGCGTCCGAAAAATGTGAAGCTGTCAGTGTCCATCCGTCATCACTTTTACCGTATTGTAACCAGCAACCATCATCAAAATCACTTTCAAAAACTTCTGTATATGGCATGTCGGCAACGGCTGTTTCGCAAGGGGGCGTATAGAACAAACACCTTGTTTCTGAAGGGACTGATTCGTGTTCGCCGGGGTATAGGGCCGTCACCTGGTAGCAATAGAACCCATGAACCGGCAGCAGGTCTGTATGGGTCATTCCCTGACCTGCAGGTACCGTGTGGACAGGCAGGTTATTGCGGTATATTCGGTAGTCCGACGGCAGGAGGTCTGCCACACTGACCGTTCGGCTGGTTTCCGGCACAGGGGCATTGAATGCATCCGGAGCTGTTGGGGACGATCCCTGCCGGTTCAGTTTTTTGTCATTGAATGACCGTTTGTCTCCTTCATGTTTTTCTGATACATAGATCCCTGTGCGATACGTACTGGCGGTCCAGTTATCCATGTCGATATGGGGGACCCACTTGCCGGCTGTGCCGTAAAACGAAAAACCATCTCCGAAGTTCACTTTTTCCATCAGTGATGACGGGTGTTGGCTTGAGCCGGCGGGCACTACAGCCACGTAAAAATAATCATCTAATGGTATGGTCTTCCCCAATGTGTACACATATTCAGCCTGGTGTTGTGCTGTTAGCTTGTCTGACTCGTACAGCAGACGTTCGCCGTCGCTGTCGTATACCCTGAAGCGGAAAGCATCGTTGGACCAGGGATAGGATGGGTGTTCAAAAAAGGTGTGTGCGACCTTTCTGAGGTATACCGGGTAATTGAGTCCGATTACCGGGGGGTCGAACACCGTGGCCCTTTCAGGTCCGTCCATACAGATATCCGAATACCCATCCACATACCGGTACCAGCCTTCGGTGTTCGGGGCGGTTCCGGGCAGATACCAGCGCAGGAGCACTTTATTTTCGTATTGCAGTGAGGCATCCAGGTAGCCTGGCGGCGGAAGAGTATCTGTATAAGGATCCAGGCCGGGAAGGCTTTTGATCCCTTTCTCCAATGGATCCAGGTGGGTGTCGAGCCTGTTGAACGGTTCGGCACCGTTACGGTCCCAGTGGTGAGAGAACTTTCCGAAAAAATCGGGCTGGTTGGGATTGTTGCAGCTGGAGGTGCCCCCCGACAACGTACCGATGATCTTGCCGTTTTGGTTGAAAATGGGTGATCCTGATGAGCCCTCTTCTGTGACTCCGTGACCATTGCCGGTGGGATCCCACAGGACACTCCAGGCTGAATTTGTGGCCATCTGCTGGCCGGCAAGCAAGGGTGCTGTACTGATCAGACCGGTTGTATAGGATGATATTTTCTTAACGTCTCCTTTGGGATGGTGGATGGCTGCACCTGTCGTGTTGCCGTCACCCGTCCGGTCCCATCCGTTGAAGTAGGGACGCCAGTGTGCAGGTGGCGGATGGTGCAGTTCCAGGAGTTTGAAGTCTGACCCACCATGCATCGGTCCGGTTGATAAAAGATCAGCACCATATACCATGTTGATGGGGGGAAATCCACTGTTTTCACATGAAGCCAACTCAAAGTTGAAATAGAACTGCCAGAACCATAAATCATGGTGACTGGCATTCATGCCGCAGTGGCTGGCTGTCAGGAACAATGGAGCGGCATCAAGTGCTGTGTTGTTGATCAGTGAGCCGGTACACCAGGAATAGCTGTTTCCGCTGCGCATCAGCATTCGTGCAACTCCACGTTTCTGTGCCTGCCAGTTGTCGCCCTCCGCGCAATTGATGTTTACATGGCAATCGCCGGAACCTCCAATATTTTTTTCTTTCCCGGATGGTCCTGGCAAGGCCACCTGGGTGATGTGAATAATGCTTTCAATGTGCAGAATTGCGTGTTCGACCCTTTCCTTCTTTCTTGCATGATAGGGTTCCTGGTATTCGATGATTATGGTTTCCCCGGGAATGACCGCAGTGGAAAACACCTTGTTTGGGTTATTGTTTCGGTGATCAAAAGCACCCAGTACCGTTTTCCGGGATTCATCGTACACAAACAACCGGGCATTGGCTCCCAAAATGAACTCAGAGAAGTTGACACCGATGGCAAGGGCTCCGGGCGACCGGAGCTTTATTCGCCAGACGTGCAGTTGGTTGTCAATGACATCCCAGTAGCCTTTATTCAGGGGATTAAAAACCAGTGGGACTGCAAAGCCTGCGTGATGGTCTTCACCTGGTTCGTGCATGCCTGTGACAGCCTCATCGCGCAAATCCTTCATCGCTTCTGGCAGGAGCACTGTATCAGCAACTGCTTCTGTGAGCCTGTGGCTGGCAGCAATGGGCTTGCCACCAAAGTGAACCTGTGCATTCACTGCAAGCAGCAGCATGAAAACCGATGCACAGGAAAGGCTTATGCGGACAGGGATCATATGCCGGATGGTGGTTTAAGACAGTTCAGACCAAAGGTAACAGGAAAAATGGTGTTACCCAAAAAAACATGTGGTCACTCTCCGGGTTGTCTGTTGATGACCTTTGTTGAAAAAGTGATCTGGCCGTTTTCATCCAGTCCCTGCAGTATGAGCATGATGTTCCTTACATGTTTATCGACCGGGAAGATCGCCGTTAATTCGCCGTATTCATTGGTTTTGGCCTCAGGGTCCCAGAATAGTGTTCTGTCGAGTCCGGTATTTGCATAAAGGTCGGTATGGATCTTTGATTCAAATGTTTCAGAGGGGATATGAAACCCTTTCATCAGATACTCGTATTGCCCATGTCTGTGTTCTGCTCCCCGCCGGGTATATATCAGCAGGGCGCCGTTGGCACCACGTGAACCCAGGATGGCGGCATTAGGTCCACTGATTACGGTCATCATTTCAACATCCTTTACCGAAACATTCAGAAATGCATTACGGGTTACGACCACTTCATCGATCAGGTACAGGGGCTCATTACTCATCATTACGCTGCTGGGTCCGCGCAATGTAATTTGGTTTCCCACCACACGCAGTCCGCGAACCCTCGTACGCAGCACGTCAATAATGCTGTGGTACTGATCACGGATGTCCTCAAAATAGATGATCTGATCGGGATCTGAGTAGATTGACAGGACGTCTTTACCAGGTTCAAACAAATCCCTTCGTTTCACTGTGGTCTCGGGCCGCGGGACCCTTTCCCAGTCATCGCCCCTCGAAGTTACCTGTAGGGGGCGGGTATTGAAGTTTTTTGAATATTCGAACCTGGAAAGATCCCTGCCGGCCAGGTCAACACGCAGGCTCCTTCTTTCGTACCGCATTTCCAGCCGAAGCCGGGCAGTAAAATAACCTTCATAGTCAAGATTCTGAAAGGCAAAGTTTCCATCCGTGTCGGTCCTTGTGGTGTAAATATCAACCTCATCCTGGTATATGGCAAGTTCAACATCAACCTGGCCTGTTTTCCTTTCTGATGCCCTTGGTGAAACAGTGCCTGCAATGTTGATCCCTTTGGGAAACCCGTAAGCAATTTCCGGGTAGTTCTCATTGATCAGTTTATTCCAGTCAAAACGGCGCCATCCGTGTGTCATCATTACCAGGTCAACTGCGCGGGATGCTTCTTCATCAGTGCTTCCCAGGTAAAACCAGGGGTCCCTTACCCTGTATTTAAGGTCAGAAAACAGCAACAGTTCACTTGCTATATTGGAGCGGAAACCCGGTTCTGCCGCTTCAGTGTCGATGACTGCCAATGAGTAGCTGCCCTTCACATCATCATTATTCAGTCCAAGAACCACCGACAGACTGTCTGGCGACTGATCGCCGGTAACTTGCTCCGATTCCAGAAACACAGCCTCCTGTATGTTGTTCCTGTTTACAAAAACAAGGCGTTCGGCAATGGGGTTGCCATCAGGTGAGAATAATTTGACCTGGCAAATACCAGTTGGGAGGCTGGTTGCAGGAATCGTTGCTTTGAAACGCTGATCGTTCAGACTGCCTTCATAAAAATAAAATGGTTGTCCGCGTATATGCGCCAGCAGAACGATCTCATCAGAAAGACCATGATTGCCGAAATCAAAATTGCTTTCAACCTGCACATAGATGCTGTCATTCATTTGCTGCACAGAGAGCACATATCCTGCGTCTGAGACACCTGGCAGCCTGAGCCGCTTCTCATCTCCATTCTCAAAAGACACCCGGGCACGGTAGGAGACACCTTTTTCAGGAATGAATGTCACTGATCCCATTCCGTTGTGCTCGGTCGAAAATGCAGCGACTGTATTCCCTGACCGGTCAAAGATGATGCCTGTTGCCTCGACGCCCGAACCCAGTTCATTTGCCGCCTTGAATGCGACCCGGTTCTCCAGTCCGGCAACAAGCTGACCTCCTTCCGGGAAAAATGCAAACTGCATGTTGTCCTTTTCCCGGGAAAGACGCCGGTTAAACAATCGATTCTTCCACACATCCAACCGGCGGATAAAATTCTCCTCAATGGCATTGTAGACATAGATGTCTTTACTGAAAAAAAAGTCCTTATCAAAATTATGCATCCAATCGGTATAGGCCCTCAATTCATAATTTCCTTCAGATATTGAATCGGGCAACCATATGTCACCGTGACTGACACCGTTCTCCAGCCGCATCAGATCAATCGAAGCCAGCTCCCCTTTTGTGTTGACAAGCTCAACATACAGATTGGTACTCATGTTGTCCGGTTTGTGCGTGGCGGCATCCACAACATATGCTTTAAGCCATATGCTTTCGCCTGCAAGGTATTCCTCTTTGTCGAGATGAATAAAGACTTTTTGTTGCGGATATTGATGCAGCATCTTCTCCAATGGCTGCAAAAACATCTCTTTGCGATCACCGGGGCGCTCTGCACCCGGCAGGTCCACCGCCATAAGGCCAACAAACAACATTCCGGCGACGATCTTTACAAGTTTAAATGATAAAGCATGCATATCTGAAATACTCCTTTCTTTTTGCGTTTTGTTTTTTTCCCTGCACCATTTACTCCTGTCTTAAATTGTGGCATTTAGCAGGATCAGATGAACATTGATGTACCATCTCATGCCAATCCCGGAAGCATCATTTGTTTCATGCGTAAGGCAGGTACATTCACCCGGATGCTGACCGGGAATGTTAAAATCACCCCACAATATAAGCATAATTTATGAAACAACATAATATAAACAAATGTTTACCCCAGTCTGCATTATGACCTTTTTGGGACTTATTGGTATACTTATTGTGGCTTCTTTTCGTTCATTCATTTTGACCGGATCCTGAACAAAGGTCGCCTGTGGATATTGTTGTAGTTAATTTCTAATGAGTATGATAAGGGTTTCTGCTGCTGTTTTTCTAATAATTTGCATGGTATTTTCTTTAAAGACGCAAGGCGGACAATCTGGTGCAGCTGACGAATCTTTGTTGGCCAACAGAGTTTTGGAGGTCCTGAGAGCGCAACATTCTGTCCGGCTTTTTTACCTGCCGGAGTGGTTTCAGGAGGTTACTGTCGATCCTTCCATTGCCAGTATGCCTTTGGAGGATGCGTTGCGTGTGATCGGGGCTGCCGCCGGACTGACTACCGTGCATATTGACGATCTGATCGTATTCATGCCGGCGGCGGACCATGCCGATGACCGGTCCCGATATCATGACGGGCACCTGACCATCGGTGATCCCGGCCAGTATGGCAGGTACAGGCGGGCAACAATATCGGGTGTGGTGCGTGATGGGGCTACGGGGACTCCCCTGGTAGGGGCTGTGGTGTATGACCGGGAAAGCGAAACAGGTGCATCGGCCGACACGGAAGGATTCTTCGAGATTGAGCTTCCTGTTGGTCAGCGCAATCTGCGGTTTTCCTATATAGGATACGACGATATGTCGCGAACGGTCACACTGATCGGCGATGGATCGATGACAGCCGATCTGTTCAGCGAAACAACCCAGATCGATGAAGTGACTGTTTTGGCACAACGGGCACAGGATAATTTTTTGCGTACCCAGATGGGCATGGTCACCATGGATGCGCAAACCCTTCAAGAACTGCCAGGCAGTTTTGGCGAACAGGATATTGTACGCAGCATGACCCTGTTGCCCGGCGTTCAGTCGGTCGGAGAGTTCGGCGCCGGTATGAACGTAAGGGGAGGCAGTGCCGACCAAAACCTTTTATTGGTCGAAGGGGTGCCATTGTTCAACGCATCACACCTCTTCGGACTCATATCGGTGATCAATCCCGAAATGGTGGGCAATGTGACGCTGATGAAGGCAGGCATCCCTGCAAGATACGGAGAAAGAGCCTCTTCAGTGATGGATGTTCGTCTGCGTAACCAGGCAGAAAAGAAGGAAACAAGTCTGAGGGGCGGTATTGGCCTGATCAACAGCAGGGTACTCCTGGAAACCCCTTTGCTTGATAAACACGTGAATTTCTCCCTGGGTGCACGATCTTCCTACTCAGATTTTTTTCTTCACCAGATTCCGAATGAAGACCTGATGAACAGCAGCGCCCGTTTTTATGATCTGACCGCACACGCAACCATCACCCCGAATCAGGAGAACTATTTGAGCCTTTTTGGCTACCATAGCTTTGACAGGTTTGGGTTCCTGGGCGAAAACAACTTCGAATACAACAGCACCATGGCGTCGGTAAGGTGGAACAGGATGATCAATGTTGCCCTTTCACGAACCCTGGTTGCCGGCTGGAGCAGGTACACCCAACAGTATGCTGAAATGCCGGAATTGAACAGAGCGCAACATGCGGCCATGCAATCGGAAATAGATTATAAAAGTCTGAGGTATCAATTTTCTTACTATCCTTCGTATAACCACTCACTCGAATTTGGCATCAATGCCATCCACTACAACATAGAACCTGGAAAAATGAGTCCACTGGGTGGTGAATCGACCGTTGAACCATCTGCGCTCGACGGTGAACAAGCGCTGGAACTTTCGGCTTTTGTCAGTGACCACGTGTTTGTTGGCGACAACATCAGCATGGAACTAGGCTTGCGGTATACACAGTATCTGCAGCTTGGGCCTGCCACAGTGAACCAGTATGAGGCCGATAAACCCAGGGGTGAAGAGTCGGTGGTTGAACAGCGAATCTATGACAAACATGATGTTGTTTCGCGGTATGGCGGACTTGAACCCCGTGTTGGGCTGCGTTATGCCACCGGGGAGTCGGGCTCCCTGAAAGCAAGTTACCACAGAATGAACCAGTACATCAACCTTATTTCTAATACATCGGTTATGTCGCCCGCCGATACCTGGAAGCTAAGCGATCAGCATATCAGACCCCTGCAAAGCGACCAGTATTCTGTTGGGTATTTTCAAAACTTCCGGGACAATACCATCGTGGGCTCACTCGAACTTTATTACAGGAACTATCAGGACGTGACAGAGTACAGGAGTGGCGCAGAGATCGCAATGAACGATATGCTGGAGGCTGATGTGATCAATGCGAAGGGATACGGATACGGAATGGAGGTCTATTTAAGGAAAATTACCGGCCGGCTTACAGGCTGGACAAGCTATACCTATTCGTCTTCCATGCGGAGGTCGCAGGAACGGTTCCCTGAACTGCAGATCAATGAAAACAATTATTTTCCGTCAAACCACGACAGACCCCACAACCTGGTATTCAACCTCCATTATGACATCTCCAGGAGGTGGCGGCTGGGCGCGGTGTTTACTTACAGTACCGGCAGACCGGTAACGCTGCCTGAACTGATCTACCGCTATCACGATGATTTCCTGATCTATTATTCTGACAGGAACAAATATCGTCTGCCCGATTACCACCGGCTCGATATTTCTTTGACCTTTGGTGAGAACCTCAGGCTGGATCAAAGGGGGAAAGGGAGCTGGACATTATCCCTGATGAATGCCTATGGCAGGAAAAATCCGCACGCCGTCTATTATAAGAGAACACCCCGCAGCTCCGATTCACCAAGGTCATTTCATCTGTACCAACTGTATATAGTAGGCAGACCATTGCCTACCATTACCTATAATTTTTCATTTTAAAGGCATCTGGCTTTTTCAAATTTTAACAAGATTAAAACAGCAATAACCCGAACCATGATCATGAGCTTACAGCGAATCATAAGAATCTTTCTGGGTACCGGTTTTTTCCTGTTCTTATTCCAGGGTTGTGAAGAACGGTACGATCCTGATATAAAGAAAAGAGACAACCTGTTGGTGGTTGAAGGATTGATCACCAACGAACAAGGGCCATATACCGTCAGACTGTCAAAAACAGGTCCGTTTGGATCGCCATACCGGCGAACCCCGGTAAGCAATGCCCGTCTGCACATAGTCGACCAGGATTCTCAGAAAATTGTGCTTGCAGAAAATGGCCCGGGAAATTATACCACCCCAGGTGAATTCAGGGGAGAACCCGGATCGGTGTATACGTTGCAGATTGAAACGGATGATGGGATGACATACCGGTCAACACCGCAAATGCTTCCCGGGCCCGTTATGGTCGATTCGGTCATTGGCAAGATCGATACGAGGCGTTTTTATATCCAGTCGCAATTGGGCGATGAACTGCACCGCAGGGATATAGACGGTGTGTATGTTTTGTTGAATGTATCGCGTGATGATGGACAATATCCAAAATTCAGGTTTCAGTCAAACCTGCTGCTTCAGTACGTGTGGTTGGTTAACGCGGGGGCCGGTGCCCCAATATATGATTATTGCTGGTATGTAAGAAGGCTTGCAGACTTTTTGGACTCAGATATGGGATCCAACCTCAGCAAACCGCAATCGACGGGAAACCCTGTGGCATTTATTCCGCTGAACAGCAGCGATATGCGCCATATCGGGTTTCCGGCATTCGGACGAGACGATACAACACGGATCGTCTATTCCGCACCGCGCATCCTGATGCACTCATTATATACACTAAATGACGATGCCTATGCATTTCACCTTGAGCGCAACAAGCAACTCAGGGATGATGGCAGCTTTTTTGATCCCATTGCACCACAACTGACAGGAAACATCTATCAGCCTGGAAACGACAAAACCATTGTGCTGGGTTTCTTTGAAGCTTCGGCTGTGTCAGACATTACACTGAACATCCGGGTAAGGGAATCGGAAGATCTTGTGTTCATAGACACCCTTGACCATATGGGAGACTTGCCGGGATATGGTTGTTTGCTGGATGAACAGCCCGATTGGTGGATTTAAAGAAACGGTAAATGATGATGACAAACAATCAATATGTATGCTTGCTGCTGGCAATGCTGTTTTTTGGCTACACAAACAGTGCTGCCGCATTTGTTGGTTCCTCCAAACAACCTATTAATGAAAGGGTATTTGTCCATACCGGCAGAGATATCTATATCGCCGGTGAGTATATGCATTTCACAGCGCATCTGTTCAATAATGCAACCGGCACCCAACTGCAGAGCAGGTATATATATATGAGCCTGAAAAACCAGTGGCAGGAGGTGGCAGACCGGGTAATAATTGATCAGCGGGACAATTATGTGACAGGGGCTTTATACCTGGAAGATACGCTGTCGACGGGATATTATGAACTGGTTGCCCATACCAACTGGATGAGAAACGAGGGGGAAGCATGTTTTTTCAGGAAATCGTTGCTTGTCGTTAACCGTTTTGATGAACATCCGGAGCAGGTCATCAGCAGGGCAAGTGTGCCTGTTGGTTCGCCTGCAGACAGGGAGCCGGCATATGGAGACGAAGACCCGGATCCTGGTTGTGGTGGCATCCTTATTCATACGGAACAGGAGGTATACGGACTGAGAGAAAAAATAAGCATCACTCTTGATGGATCAGCGATGGAATACCCATACGCCACACTCACATTGTCTGTTGTTAATGAAGAATTGCTTGGCAGCCGGCGACTGTCTGCCTGTGACTATCTTTCAGAAAATGATCCGGTAAAAAAAGAGATGCCAGCCGGCGGCAACCAACCTGATTATTTTATGGAGACAGAAGGGCTGATCATTTCAGGTGTGCTAACCGATGCAACCACAGGAATGCCCGTCAGCGATGCAAGGATCATCCTGAACACCCCCGACACCATCGTTTCGATATTGTATGCAACAACAAACGACCATGGAGTTTTTCACTTTGTTCTTGCAGCATATCATTATGATCGTGAGTTGTATTTTTTAGCTGATCCCCAGACTGTTGACGGGGAAGTCATCATAAAGCTATCCGACAAGTTTGGCCCTTTGGCCGACCGGGTACCCCAGCCTTTTCCTGTTTCTGAACAACAGCTTGAAGCCATCAGGAACAATCAGGATATTGTCAGCGTGGATAAAAACTACCGTATCGATCATATGAAGCGGGACACAACCCGTGCTGAACCTGCAGGATGTCCGCCTTTGCTGTTTTCTGAACCCAGGCAGACGGTATATCCCGGGCGGTATGTTGATTTGGACAGCCTCCCGGAAATATCGAGAGAACTCGTGCATGCGTGGAGAATGCGGTATCGCGATGGACAATATATTTCACAACTGGCCTGTGCCGATACCGGCAACCGGTTGCCTGGAGCCCCGGTATATTTCCTGGATGGGATCGCCACCTACAATGTTGAAAAGCTGAACCACCTGAAGTCTGAAGATATCAGAAAGATACAGGTACATAATTACAACTGGGTTTATGGCAGCATGCGTTTCCCGGGTATTCTCGCGATATTTACGGAGAACCATGATTATCTTTCCACGCTGGCTCACCGGACAAGGTCTGACGTTATCAGGGAAAGCCTTTCCGGATCCATTGTTTATGATCCGCCATCCTATGAAGAGAGCAAAAGAAAGGATGATCACAAAAGTCCCGATCTGAGACAACTGCTATGCTGGCATGGCGGGATTGAGATGAAACGGGGAGCAACAAAAACCCTCCACACCTATTCGGGCGATCTGCGCGGAAAATACACCATCATGGTGCAGGGGGTGACTCCTGACGGAAGCCCGTTGTGTGTGAGAAAAACCATTGAAATCAAATAAATACTGATGAATAAATATTTGATCATTACAATCTGTTTATCACTCTGTTCTCCCTGCGTTTTTGCCCAGGAGGGCAGAGCGGACATAACCCTTCCGTATGAAGCGAATATATCGGGAAAGTTGTACACATTCGCCATGTCATCGCAGGGCAGCTATTACCTGCACGATCAATGGCTGAAGGGTGATGTTCATCTGACCACAGGCAAGGTGGTGCGCAATGTCTACCTGAAATACAATGCCTATATTGATGAACTCATCTGGTTGCCCGTTGAGTCATATGAAGCGGTTCAGGCGGACAAGAAGCTGACGGAGGCTTTTGTTATCAGCCTGCCTGGCCGGGACGGGCAGATGGTGTTTCGGAACATTCCTGTGGATGTGGCTTTTGCTTCCGGCACTGTCGACACGTTTGTCAACGTCTTGTATGAGGGAAGCATTTCACTCCTGGTACACCGGCGTGTGATAAAAACACGGGAGCGGCTCATCAGTGCTGATGGGGGATATTATCCGGTACCCGTTTTGGAACCTGACCCGGTATATTATATTGTATTGCCCGACGGTGAGGTTTTCGAGCCGGGCAGGTTCACAAGAAGGGCGCTGTATGGGGCGTTCCCTGGTTACCGTGATGAGATCAGATCGGCTTTTCGCCGTGACAGGTTGCTGAGGATAAGAACGGAAGACGACATGATACACGCCGTCTCCCTCATAGACTCCATCATTAATTAGTGCCTGTCCTAAAGTCAGGTGTCTGAACCATAATGTTCGGGTTCAGGGCTGGCTTCTGTCTGCCGGGATCACATTCAGGGCAGCGCAACTTCTTTAAAATACAGGTTCCCGGAAAGATCAATCCCTTCAATCACAATGATGATATGCTCATCGGGTATATCATCCGGCATACTGATGGTGATTGTGCCGTCCTGGGCCGGTGCAATTGCAGGTTCCCAGTATACTGTTTTAAGCACACCTTCATCGCGGTAGGTTGCCGAACTGATGGCTGAATCATAGAACTCTGCCGGGGTGCCATAACCGCGAACGGCAAACTCGAATGCCGGAGCAGGGCGTTCTGTTGTTTTTGTATAGGCGATCAATGCACCACCTGCACCCCGCGAACCAAATATTGCGGCACTGGAGCCACTTAAGACCTCAATCCTTTCTACTTCATCCGGACGCAGACCAAGAAATGAACCCTTGCTTACACTGTTGCCATCAACGACAAATATTGGTTCGTTGCTCGACATGTAGCTGATTGGACCACGCAACATAATGACCCCCCCTGCACTGATGGTAAGTCCCCTGACCTGCCCACGCAGAATATCCATCATGCTGGAGTAGCGACCCGACGTGTCATCGAGGTATATTACCTGGTCAGGATCGCCATAATGGCTTTCCGGCCCTTTCTGCCTGGGTCGCCTTTCGGTCTCTACCACGTAGCCGGGTCTTGAAGTACGCGACCAGTCACTCCCCCTCGACAATACCCTGCGGGGAAGGGTGTATATCCCCTTCGGAAAATCCACTTTGCTGAGCTCCCGGGGAGTCAGCTGAATATCGTAAGCGCGGCGTGGAGCCATTGTTTCTATGGATATCTCAGCCATAAACATGTTTTCATAAGTCAGTCCTGAAAAGCTGAAGTTACCTTGCCTGTCGGTCTCTGTGCGATACACGTTGCTCCTTTCATGCGTGGTTCTCATCGTGACAGGAATATTGCCGAAGGTATGATCGCGCGATAACGATTTTACTGTGCCTGACAGGGTGAACCCTTCTTTAGCTTCATCATCAGTTTCGGGGAGATCATCTTCTGTCAGCAGTTCCCGGTCAAAACGCCGCCATCCGTGTGTCAGCATGAGCAGGTCGGCCGCTTCGACGGCATTGCTGGTGTTTGAAAAATAATAGGCCGGATCACTGACCTGTCCAGCCAGCTCACTGGTGAGCAGCAGGTAGGTAGCAATATGATCCCCTCTGGGTGTTGTGTCATCATTATATGATGCCAGAGCCGCAAGTGAAAAACTGCCATCCACCTGATCAGGCAGTCCGCTGTCAAATACCAGCTCATTGCTTATTATATCCCCGTTTCCCGCCTGGCCTGTATCTACGAGCCTGATGTTGCCTGCATCATGGGTGTAATTGAATACAAGCCGTTCAGCCAATGGCATTTGTGCCTCGTTAAGCAGGCATATGCGCGTAATGCCATCGGGCAGATCGCGCAAGGGCAGGGTTGTTGCGTAATGGCCATTGACCAGCCTGATCTCTTCAGAAAGCTGTACAACTCCGCGGGTGTGCACCAGCAGTGACATATTTTCAGAAGGTGTTCCGGTATGATGTCCGGTGCTGTTCCGGATGCTGATCTCCAGGTGGTCGTCCGCACGGTTCACCTGCAAACCTGCGCCGGCTCTGGCAGCAGGCAATGCAAGCACTTTTTCCGAACCATTGTTAAATTGAACTGTTGCAGTATAACCCATGCCTTTTTTTGGGGTAAAGGTGAAGGAGCCCATACCATTGTGCCGGGTTTCAAAATCCAGTATTTTGTTGCCACCATCGTCAACCAGGGTGCCCTGTGCTTCGACCCCCGCACCCAGCATATTTGCCGCCTTAAACCCAACCCGGTTCTCCAGTCCGGCAACCAGGTGTCCCCCTTCCGGGAAGACCGCAAACTGATAACTTTCCTGTTTGCTTTCCAGCGCACTGTTAAAACGGCGGTTTTGACGCATCTCACGACGGCTGATGAAGTTTTTTTCGATGGGGTTGATCACCTGTAATTCCTTTTCAAAATACAGATCATCGTCAAGATGTGCCATCAGGTTGGTGTAACCCCGCAGTAAATAACTTCCTTCCTGCAGCGAATCGGGAAGCCTGATGTCGCCATAGACCGTGCCGTGATCGAGCGGAAAAAAACTGTAGTGGACATATTGTCCGTCCTGGTTGATCAATGCAACATTCAGTTGTTTGCTCAGACTGTCGGGTATGTTGTAAGGATGTAAAACACCATATGCCTTAAACCAGACGCGCTCACCCGTCAGGTAGCGGCTTTTGTCGGTATGCAGATAGACCCTGAAAGAAGGATGTTCTGTCATTAATGCACCGGGTTGTTCTGCGGACTGCTCTGTGGCAGTTTCGGCACCGGCATTAGAAGCGGAAATGTCCGCTGTGAGAAAAAGTGCCGCTGTAATGGCACCCAGGAAAAACATTGATTTTCTGTTCATTGCTGTTTTTATTTTGATTGTTTATTTCGGATACATAAACTTCACCACTTGGTGATCATTTTTGGTCTGCATGTATACAAATATATTTAGTGTCTGTCTCTACCATCCGGTTTCTGCGTTATGCTTGTTTTAAAAACTGCGCAAGCCAGGCAGCGGACCATGGCCAGTAACAGTGCACAAAAAACATACCATTCTGGCTTCCCGGTCTGGCATTATTGTATTGCACATCATGGACTGTTTGTGTTAACCCATTATTTATTCTGTTATTTTCTTACGCAGGAAAGATGTTAATATTCATTGAATTATTAATTTTTTTTGTTTTTTTGTGAATTCACCGTATATTTGACATGACTTTTTGGGTGAAAAAGTTGAATAATTGTTTAATTATTAACTAAAAACAAAAACAACATGAAACGAGTTCTAATTTTTCTTGGTATGTTGCTTTTTATGGGGGCAACCCTGTTTGGGCAGCAGATCAATGTAACCGGTACTGTTACCGATGCCAGAGACGGTGCGTCCCTTCCCGGGGTGACCATTCTTCTGCAGGGAACAACAACCGGTACAGTTACTGATATTAACGGTAACTATGAAATCAGTGCGCCCGGAGACGGTGTATTGGTTTTCTCTTTCATTGGTATGCAGACAAGGGAAGAACCGATCAACAACCGCAGCATTGTCAATGTGGAGCTGGAGCCTGAAGTGGTAGGCCTTGAAGAGGTGATCGTTGTTGCTTATGGTACTGCCCGTCGGGAGTCGTTTACCGGTGTGGCAGATGTGGTTACCTCTGAAAGGATAGAAAGAAGGGTTGTCTCAAACGCATCAAGGGTACTGGAAGGGACCACCCCGGGTGTTCAGGTGACCACCGGTAGCGGTCAGCCAGGATCGGGACAAGCGATCAGGCTGCGTGGTTTTGGTTCGATCTCTGCATCGAACGCCCCGCTGATCGTATTGGACGGAGCCCCTTATGATGGTCAGCTCAGCGACATCAATCCGAACGACATAGAGAGCATGTCGGTACTGAGGGATGCATCAGCCGCTGCACTTTATGGTGCAAGGGGTGCGAACGGTGTGATCATGATCACCACCAAGCGTGGTGCCGATGATGCCCCGGTGATGAACTTCAGGTCAACGGTTGGTTTTGTAGACCGGACCATGGAGGACTATCCGCAGGCTGACGAACGGGACTTTGTATTGCTGACCTTCGAAGCGGACCGGAACATGCGTCACTTTGGCATGGGACTGGACCTTCAGGAGGCCAACCAGCAGGCTGTCGGTAACCTGTTCGGTGCATTGGGCCAGTACAACCCTTTCAACATGCCTTATGAGGACCTGGTACAAATCGATCCGGCCAACCCATGGCTGGCAAACATCAATCCCAATGCCCAGCTGTTGTGGAGCGACGACTGGTACGAGCATATATTCCGTACCGCGGTTCGCCACGAGCATCAGTTCAGCGTATCCGGAGGGACTGATATCAGCGATTACTTCGTTTCGCTTGCCTTCCTGGACGAAGAAGGGATCACGGTAACCACCGGGTTTGATCGTATTTCCGGACGTGTGAACGTGAACACACAGCCGGTGACCTGGTTCGAGACCGGGTTCAACCTGTCGGGTTCATTGACAGAAAGTGACTACATCCTCGATGGGGGCACCCAGATCACCAACCCGTTTTATTTCACAAGGAACATAGGACCGATCTACCCTGTGTATCTCAGGGATACTGATGGAAACTTCATCCTTGATGAAGCAGGCGACAAGATCTTTGACTTTGGTGTGGGCGATGGTCCGCAGGGCGATCGTCCGAGTATGGGGAATTCCAACCTGGTTGGATCGCTTGTGCTGGACGACCGTTCGCATGTCAGGGAAAACCTGAGCGGACGTACCTTTGCCAAGTTTAACATCCTGCCAAACCTTACGTTCCAGGCCAATTTGAGTGCCGACTACTACAGCCAGTACACCACCACATTCCAAAATCCCCAGTTTGGTGATGCAGCCGGTGTTGGCGGAAGGGGCACCAAGCAATATATCAGGAACCTGAGTGTTACAGCCACCCAGCTGTTGAACTACTCACAAACTTTTGGCGACCATAACTTCGACCTGTTGCTGGGACACGAGTCGTACCAGCGGCAGTACAATGTTGCTTCTGCCACCCGTACGAACTATCCGGTACCTGGCATCACAGAGATCGGTATTGCCACGACAATGACAGGGTCAACATCTTACCAGGACGAGTACAGGACTGAAGGATATTTCTCACGTCTGAACTATGATTACGACAACAGGTTTTACGGATCGGTGACTTACCGCCGCGATGGTTCTTCACGGTTCCACAAAGACAGCCGATGGGGTAACTTCTTCTCGGTAGGTGCTTCGTGGAGGGTTACACAGGAAGAATTCATGCAGGGCATTGACTGGCTTGACAACCTGCGCTTTAAAGCAAGTTATGGTGAACAGGGTAACGACGGACTGCCTTCCTGGTATGCATGGCAGGCGTTCTATGATCTGGGATATCCCAACCTGAACTTTCACGGGGCCGTATATGACAGGCTCGAGAACAAAGACCTTGTATGGGAAACCAATGCCAACACAAACGTTGGTATGGACTTCCGTGTATTCGACCGCGTAAGTGGTGAAGTTGACTACTTTATCCGCGCTTCCGATAACCTGCTGTTTGAAGTGCCACTGCCCCTTTCTTCAGGTATTACCACCTACAGTATGAATATCGGCAGCATGGAAAACCGTGGGGTTGAATTCAGACTGCTGGTTGATGTTGTCCGTAGAAGGGACTTCCGCTGGAACTTTGACTTCAACATCACCCATTTAACCAACGAGATCACCGACATGCCCGAGCAGCTTGAAGGGATGATCGTAGGTACCAAGCGTCTCGACATCGGCAGGTCATTGTACGATTACTACCTGCGTGAAGTATCACACATTGATCCGGCGACTGGCGAAACACACTACTTCCGTGATTTCCGCGATGATGATGGAGAGCGTATTGAGGATGGGGACAGGGAAACCGTAACCAACCACCTGATGGCAGACCGCTATTATGTGGGCACAGCAATTCCCGATGCGTTTGGTGGATTTACCAACAACTTCCAGTTCAGGAACTGGGATCTTTCCGTTCTCTTCAGCTACAGCCTGGGTGGTCTGACATACGACAACCTCTATGCTTCCATGTTTAACGCACGCTTCTGGGCTGGTGATTATGGAAACGCCATACATGCCGACAGAACAGGACGCTGGAGGCAACCCGGCGACGAAACCGGTCAGCCCCGGATGGAGCAGGGTAGTGCAGCCATTTATGCCGCTACATCTGATTTCCGCCTGTTTGATATGACATACCTGAAGCTGACAAACGTTACCCTCGGTTACAATCTTCCTGCAAGTCTGTCTCAGCGCATTGGCATCACCAACATGCGTCTGTATGCCGCAGGAGACAACCTGTTTATCTGGAACGAGGTACAGGGTATGAACCCGGCGCATAGCTTTACCGGAACTACCAACTGGACATTCGTACCTGTGCGGACTGTTACGTTTGGTGTTAATCTTCAGTTTTAGTAATCTTTAAATGACAGAAAAAATGAAAATAAATAAAATATTTATCAGCATGCTGCTATTGGCCTTCGTGCTTAGCAGTTGCGAGGAAGATTTCCTGGAAACGGCACCAACAGACTCATTGGAAGCCGGAACCATGTTCGAGTCCCTCGAGGGTGCTAATGCTGCTCTGAACGGTATGTACAGGTTTTTGTATGCATTTGAACCCGAATTCGGTACCAACCACCATGGCTTCGGACACATGTCGACCAACATGGACCTGTCTCTGATGGGTCAGCATATGGTAGGTAATGTACTTGCACATGGGTGGTTCGGACAACAATACGCATGGCGTACCCACCGCAATGCAGATGCAGGCGTTACCCACCTGCGCTGGTTTATCTATTACAAGATGATCCTGAATGCAAACATGATCATCCATAATGCACCCAATATTGACGGTGCACTGCCTTCTGAGATCAACCGGGTCATGGCACAGGGTCTGGCAGCCCGCGGTTTTGGATATTATATGCTTGTGCAGATGTTTGCTCCTGCCTATCATGTAAATCCAAACGCCCCTGCCGTTCCCCTGTTGCTTGAGCAGGCAGACGAAGGACAACCGAGGGAAACACTCACAAAAGTGTATGACCAGATCTATGCTGACCTCACGCAGGCCATTGAATTGTTTGGTGGCAGCACGGCACAGCAGCACAAATCACATATCAGTCTGCCGGTTGCCCACGGCTTAATGGCCAGGACTGCACTGGCAAGACGTGACTATGCACTGGCACGCGACCATGCCTCCATGGCCATTGACTTGTTCCCTGGCAGCCTGTTTACCGCTGATGCTTATCCACCCCCATTCCAGGGGACGTTTGCCGGATGGCCACGGAACCAGTTGTTTAACAGCATCGGTGCCTCCGAATGGATGTGGGGAATGGAGATCAATGAAGAGCAGGCCACCATCTTTGCCTCATTCTTCAGCCACATTGATCCCACAATATTTGGCTATGCCCAGCTGAGTAACCAGAAGCTGATCAGCTCAGGTGAAAATGGCCTTTACCACCGGATGAGCGAGACGGATGTGCGCCGCAACCTCTTCGTTGATCCGGAGTATGCCGTTGCATACATGGTGCCTTATGCCCAGGTGAAATTTATTGTTCCGACAGTTGGTTCATGGGAAGCTGATTACGTGTTTATGCGCCTGGCCGAAATGTACCTGATCAAGGCCGAAGCGCAGGCACGGCTCGGACAGGATGGTCCGGCTGCCGAAACCCTCTTTGAACTCATTCAAAACAGGGATCCTGAATATACCCTCTCTGCCAATACCGGTAACGACCTGATCGAAGAGATCATGTTCCACCGCGCGGTTGAGCTTTGGGGTGAAGGGTTCGATTTTATTGACCTGAAGCGTACGGGTTCCCCCCTCTATCGTGTAGACAAAGGGCATTCACCTGAATTGGCTGTCAGGATTGAGTATGAAGCAGACGGCATTGAGTGGATGTGGCTCGTCCCAACCGATGAGATCGACGCCAACGATGCCATCAGTTCAGGCGATCAGAATCCGCAATAACCTTGCTATCCGGTTTTATCCGGAACTTTCAGTAAAAAACCCCGGAGGGCACTATGGCGCTCCGGGGTTTTCTGTGCCTGTCTATGCTATCCGGTTTCTGCGTTATGCTTGTTTTGAAAACAGTCATTTGAAAGAGTAAACAGCCTGGTTTTTAAAAACTGTGCAAGCCTTGAGTCCGAACATTATGGCTCAGAGACTTGACTATATGGACAGACTCTCAATATTGTGCATGATGCTTAGGTTTCTCCGGGTCAGACAAGATGTTCTATAGGTTTTCCCGGGGGTGTCATTGGCCGGCTACAGCTCAACGCGTCCTTAACCCTTCGGGTCAGACAGGGTGTTCTATGTGTTTTCGCGGGACATCCGTCTTATTCAACATCCCACCACATTCTTGTATACAGGGTTACATCGTGCGGTACGTTATCGCTGTTTGTGTTGAATTCCCGCCAGGGATAGAGAAACCTGCGGGGGATTCCCTGCAAGGTATCATTCCCATAGGGCGTGAGGGTGGGGTAACCCGTGCGTCTGTAGTCAGACCAGACTTCCGGATTAAGGAACAATGCAATGTATTTGGCATTGATGATCTGTTCGATCGTCACGTTTTCGACCGATGCATGTTCGGCCTCCCATTCGGGGTCTTCAATGCCAAAAGAACGCAGCGAGGAGATCACCGCCTCCTCAAAAGCCATGTCGGCCTGTACCTGGTCTCCCATTCTAAAGTATACCTCGGCCTCCATGAACATTTGTTCAGTATGGCTGATCAGTTTGATGGGTGTATCTTTTGATGCCACGGCAGCGGCCGGGAAAGATGCGTTGAAATTTATGCTTCCCGGTTCAAGACCCAGGTAATTGCCATTGATATTGTCTTTTACAAAGTAAGGCAGCCTTGGATCATTCTGTTCTTTCAGCATGTTTACGAAATATGCCCCCACACGTGTGTGCCGGCGGTTTTCATCAAAGTAATGGTGGGGATTTTCCTGGTTCAGGCTTTGGTCAAAATGGTATACCATGTCGTCGTGTGCACTGCCAAATAATTCCCTGCTTTGGATGTTGTCAAGTGCCATCGAGTAATCGTCACCCTGGTTGCCCATACGCAGCATATAGCGAAGACGGATCACATTGGCCGCTTTTTCCCATTTGTCCAGGTCTCCACCATATATCATGTCATGATCCGGTCCCGGAAATAACCCCACAGCCGGATCGGCACCACGCAGATCGGCAATGCCCATTTCGAGCAGCTGGAACATTTCCATATAGATGATGTCCTGGGTGTCATAGGCAGGGAATCCGGTTCCTGCAAAGTACTCATTTGCCTGACTAAAAGGGAGGTCACCCCAGGTGTCGGTCATCATTCCCAGGCAATAAGCCTGTAAGATCCTTGCGATGCCCCGAAATGCCCTTGATCCCGACTCCTCCGCATAAGCGATGATCGACTTCAGTTCGATATATATGTTGCTGTAATAAAAATACCATATGTCGTCAGTATCTCCACTTTCCATGGCATAAGTGTCAATCCTGTTAAAAATGCCCCTGATGCCCCCCAGCTGCTGTGCCCACTGCAACTGGTATCTTGCCATGTCGAGCCCTTGCCAGTAGGCAATAATATACTGTGCATAGGGCATTCTGTCCTGTAACTCTTCCTCGGGGGTGGGTTGTTCAAAATCATCGTCAAATACATTGCACGATGTAACATAAACCATCAGACCCAATCCTATGGCGAGCAATACAAGCGTTTTTTTTATCATCATTGTTTTTCTTTTTTGATTTTTGAGGCCAGAAACGAGCCGACCTTTGTACCATCATGTTTTATCAAAATATGTACCAAATTATAGGCGGCAACTACAGTTATTCATTCAATAGCATGTCTGTTTTATGGTCCGGCAGGCAACAGGCGAACCGGACTGACGCAAAAGTACATTTTTTTATTCAGAACTGATTGAATGGGAAAGAAACCAGCGCTGATCAGGTTGATATCCCTGCCATTTGTCAGCCTCTGTTGTTCATGCAGGCCAGGTGAACTTTCGCTGCACCAAAATGGTTACTTGATGATGTTGGTGCACTTTTTTTGTGTATTTTTATCAACTATTAAACGGATGAACTTAAAAACCTTAATGGTGCAGTTGTTATGAGAAAACCCGGTAAAAACCATATAGTTTCTTTTAATTTGGCGGCTTGCCTGCTGTTTTTCCTTTTGTTTGCACAACCGGTCTCGTTGGTTGGACAGCCGGTTGATCATCTGCTTATAGGGCAGCACGATGTTTACAAAACAATCACCCAGGTAGAGGACCTGTGGTTTTATGATAACGCTGGTTCTGTTACCCGGTATACCCCTGTGGTGTTGGGCGGCTTCCTGACAGGGAAAAGTGTTGCCAGGCGCGGAGATAACCTGCAGCTAAACCTGTTTCCTGATGTGGAGAAAACCGCAGTGATAGAAAGGGTATACACCAATGTTAACGGCACAATGTCGGTTCGTGCCGCTTTGCAACCACCCGGTTCGGGATATGTGTTGCTATCGGAAACCGGGGGGCGGACACTCGGACTGATCAATATCCGGAACCGTGGCAACAATTTGTACCGGATTACCAGTGATCCGGAAACAGGGACTCATTACCTGGTGGAACTGAACAGGGAAAAGATGGATGAAATCCATGATTGTCCGCTGATGCACCCCCCATATGTGAGCGAACAGGAGAAGAAGCAGCAAAAACAGGTCAGGAAGCAACTCGATGAGAAAGGCCTTGGTCCGGATGATCATGCAGCTGTTGACATTATGATCGTTTATACACCGGCGGCACGCGACTGGGCAAATGCCAACGAAGGGGGGATTGAAAATACCATTGCCATTGCCATGGAAATTGCCCAAATGGTGTCGGACCTCAGTGAACTGAATATCTCATTCCGCCTGGTCCATTCACGGTTGGTTGAATATGAAGAGGCTGAGAATGCGGGGACAGACCTGCGGCGATTGACAGCAAGTGCCACATTCAATCCATGGGGACAGGAGCATGACGGGGAAACGATCCCTGGTTTTATGAATGCAGTACATGTTTGGAGGGATGAATACGGTGCCGACCTTGTAGGCCTTTTTGCCCGGAGGGCTGATGTTGGGGGACTGGGATGGCAGCTTACAAATCCGCTGGGAATCCCAAACTATGGTTTTTCGCTGACAAGGGTGCAGCAGGCCTCGTGGACCTATACGCATATTCACGAAGTGGGACACAACATGGGCGCACACCACCATAAAGAGCAATCGGAGGAGACAGACCCCGGACCGGGGGTGTTTGATTATTCGGCCGGATGGCGCTGGACAGGTGTTGATGGCGGACACTTTGCTTCTGTGATGACATACGAAGGCGGACAGTGGTTTGAGGATGGCATCGACCATCAGCGGACACCCTATTTTTCCAACCCCCAGGTGTTTCACCAGGAAGTACCCACAGGGCACCCTGTTGATGGTGACAATGCGCGGACGCTCAGGGAAATGAAACATGTGATTGGTGCTTACCGGACAAAAGAGATCGATGCGGTGAGGGGGATTGTATACGATATGGATGGTGTGCCGGTAAATGGGGCAAAAATTGCAGTCGAAGAGGTGGGTGCGATCATCTATACAACAAAAGACGGGACCTTTTCCATTCCCTACCTGCCTGCCGGTGAAAACCTGCTGCATGTTTACAAAACGGGCTTCTATCCAATCGAAGAGGTAGTCAACATCGTACCCGGAGAAACCAGGGCGCTGGAGTTTCAGCTGGTGGTTCTCACCGATGTTCAACTGACCGGTTTTGTTGCCTATGAGGAAGACAAGGGCACCGGTGTGGATGGTGCCATGATCAGGATAACCCGTGGCAATGAAGTATATACTGCAAAAACAGATCAGGGTCTTTTCGTGATGGAAGATTTTCCGGGGGGCTTTACTTACGATGTCATGGCAGCAATGCCCGGGTACGATGTCCACAAAGAGGAGGCAACAGTGGGAATGGATTACTACAGCACGCTGGACACCATTTACTTGCAGCAAGCCTTTTTGCCTGTTGATGAGATACGGGCCGAGGTTAGCGATGATCATGTTGACATTTATTGGGATGCCCCGTCGTTTATTGGCGAATACCGCTATGATGGCGGTTCACCAGGAAGCGGACTGGGTTTTACGGAAGCCCAGAACAGTTTGCTTGGTGCCGCCCATCGCCGTCATGCCTGGATAGAGAATGTCAGCTGGTTGTCGACAGGTGATAGCGAAGAACGTGTGAACCTGCGTATTCTCGGACTTACTTCAGATGGCAAGCCCAATCGTGGCGACTTGCTCTATGAAGCATTGGATATCAATAACAATCCGGGTCAATGGAGCCATTATGAACTGGAGGAAACCCTTTATGCACCCTATGGGTTCTTTGTGGGCGTCGGGGCAAAAGGGGTATTCTACCTGGCTATTGATGAACATAACTTCAGACCCGGCACCAACTTTGCCACCTCCGACTTTGACCGTTTTGACCTTCAGGACATGGCGGATACTGATTTCAAGAGTAACTTTTTTATCCGTGCCTACGGGTATGATTTTGGCCGGTGGCTGAAACAAGACAAGAAGATGGTCCAGGGAACAGATCATGTAATCCCGCTGGATATCGATTTGTCTGAAAGCCATTTTGCCGGTGGACCAGTCCCGGTGATAAAGGAACCTTACCTGGGCGAACCGACCGGTTACAATATTTTCCTGGCCGACACGCTCAATGGTTTTCACGGCCCGCATGCTGAAAACATTAGTGAGACTTCGTACCGGTTTTCCGGACTTCCTGATGGTCGCTACTATGCCGGTGTGCAGGCCATTTATCCGGATGGCTTGTCCGGAATAACGGCAAAGAGGATATTTTCCGGAACTCCGATCTATTACCTTTCATTGTATGCGGAACCTGCAGATGGTGGTGTGGTTGCAACAGAGGGTCTCTACAGGGAAAACCAGATGGTTGAACTCGATGCCGTAGCATATGCAGGATACAATTTTGTTTCCTGGAAAGATGATGACGACAACGTGATATCGTATACGCCCCGGCTAGACTACCGGATGTCTTCAAAAGATACGCATCTGACTGCTTATTTTGAGGAAGACCCGGCAGGACCAGCCGAATTGAGTGTTTATCCCAATCCGGTAACCGGCCGACTGAACATTGTTGCTGATCAGACCATCCAGGAAATACGCCTGTATAATTTGACCGGTCAGCTGGTCTATTCGGCGAAAGACATGAACAACAGTCTCTTTCAGTTAAACCTCAGCGGAATCAGTGAAGGGCTCTTTATTCTGCAGGTGCAGACAGAAAGCGGCTGGCACACCGAAAGAATTCGGGTTTTCGGGAATCGTTGATTTGATTGGGTTAAATTTGACAGAAACATGATGCTTTTGTCAAAATATGCATATTTTTGACAAAATAAATATATTTACAAGTATATAAAAAATAAATTAATATATTTGCAGCAATAAATATAATAAGCAATGCTATTATACAGATAAAAACTTTATCTGTATAACAGTTGCTGAATAATCAGATTGCATGAATAACAAAGGCCGGTTACTGTCTGACCAGGAAAATGCTGACCGGGGCAGGGTCAGTGAAGTTGTTTCCTACAGCCAGTTCCATTTAAAGGAAGTCCTGGATGAGGTGTTTGTCCCGCTAATTCCCCTTGCGCAAGAAAGAAACGCCGGACTGCACCTGCAATATGGGGCCAATATTCCGGATATACTGGTTTCTGATAAACAAAAGATCTGCTGGATACTTGAATGGATAATCGCCCATGCCCTGAAGCGTGTTCGCGGGGGTGAAGTGAATGTATTGCTGCACATTGACCGAAGCAATTATGATCATCCTGAACTGGCTTTTACCGTAAAGTATGAACACGGTAAAACAGCAGGCAAAAAACAGGACAAGTCTGAATACGGCGCCCCGGCTGAACTGGACAGACCTGAGCATGGTGACAAAGGCAGCACAGCTGACATTGACAGGTTCAGGTGGGTCGTTGGACTGATGGGTGGTAAATGTATGGTTAACAAAGATTCAGGGGAAAGCGACTACGCATTTTTTACCGTACCCTTGATGCCGGAGCACCACAACGATTTGTCGGACCATGACGACAGCGATTACGTGATTGATGACAAAGGATTAAAAGTCCTTATTGTCGAGGATGACTTTACGAACAAGTTCTACCTGGCAGGCTTTCTGAAGTCAAAAGGCTGGCTTGTTGATACAGCCGACAACGGACTGCATGCAGTTGAGCAGTTTGAGCCGGGAAAATACGACCTGGTCATTATGGATGGACATATGCCCGTTATGGATGGGTTTGCCGCAGCGAGAAAGATCAGGGAAGCGGAGGACAGGCAAACGTATACGCCGATCCTCGCAATTTCAGGCTATGCAGTGCCTGAAGACAGGGGACGTTTTATTGAAGCAGGCATGGATGATTTTCTTGCCAAACCGATCGATGAAACAAAGCTGTTGCGTTTGATCAGAAAGCTGACGGACAAGCCACCTATTGATTGATGGCCTGTACTCCAGGCAGTGTTTTTCCTTCCATGTATTCCAGAAGGGCGCCCCCGCCTGTGCTGACATAGCTCACCTTGTCTTCAAGACCAAACTGGTTGATGGCAGCCACTGAATCACCACCGCCTACCAGTGAAAATGCACCTTTTTCTGTCGCTGTAACAATAGCCTGGGCAATGGCCCTGGTGCCCTGTGCAAAATTCGGCATCTCAAAAACACCCATTGGTCCATTCCACAGGATGGTTTTGGCACCTTCAATGATCGAAGAGAACTTTTTAATGCTGTCTGCTCCTATATCGAGTCCCAGCCATTCATCTGGAATATTATCGGCCGCAGATTCCTTTTTGCCGGCATCATTGGAAAAGTTGTCTGCAATGATGGCATCGGACGGGATATGGATCTTTACCCCTTTTTCCCGGGCATGGTTCAGGATCTGGCGCGCTGTTTCCAGGTAATCATCTTCGCACATGCTGTTGCCGATCTTGCCTCCCTGT
Organism: Bacteroidales bacterium; assembly: GCA_003559735.1. GTDB lineage: Bacteria > Bacteroidota > Bacteroidia > Bacteroidales > UBA7960 > PUPG01. Next base: position 37,625 of record PWKN01000237.1, read on the forward strand.
GCCTTGATGAACGTGAACATCATCCCCCCCCCGATGATCAACTCATCTGCTTTTTGAAGAAGGTTTTCAATGACGTCAATTTTGGTGCTTACCTTGGCACCACCAATGATCGCCACATAGGGCTTCTGGGTGTCATGAAGCACCTTGTCGATACTGGACAGTTCATTGGCCATGATGTATCCAAACACTTTGTCGTCAGGAAAAAACTGTGCCACTATGGTGGTGGAAGCATGTGCCCTGTGTGCAGTTCCGAATGCGTCATTTACATATACATCTGCCAGTTCTGACAATTTTCTGGCAAATGCTTCATCGCCCTTGGTCTCTTCTTTGTAGAAACGCAGGTTCTCAAGCAGCAAAACTTCACCCGGCCGCAAAGAACCGGCGAGCTGACGGGCTGATTCTCCGATGCAATCATCAGCAAACCTGACTTCGGCATCAAGCAGCTTGTTCAGCCGCTCTGTCAGGTGGCGCATTGAGAACCTGTCCTCCGGACCCTCTTTGGGTCGTCCAAGGTGTGACATCAAAATAACTGATCCGCCGTCGTTCAGTATTTTCTTTATGGTAGGAACCGCAGCACGCATTCTTGAATCATCGGTGATCTGCAGCTTGTCGTTCAACGGTACGTTAAAATCGACCCGGATCAATGCTTTTTTTCCTGAAAAATTGATGGTATCAATGGTCTTCATCGTTTTGTATTGTTTAATTTTTAATCGTTTATATGTACTCTTTTCCTGTAAAAACCTACAATCATTTTGTATGAAAAATCACAAAATGCTGGTGTACAGGAGGAACTGCTTCGTTTTCCTATGAACCGAGCCACCACCAGACTTTCTTTGCTCTCCGAAAATTTCGCATGAAAAAATTCATGTATATTTGTGTGGTGTTTGTGGTTCATTATGCAAATTCAACGGGATCACTTCAGTGCAATGGCTTTTACAAGTCACCTTTGCGGATGCGAAATTAAGCATTTATTAAGAATAATTCAATGAGTTTTTCTCCCCGGAACCATATCATAATACACCCTGTGCAGTCATGCCATGATCGTTCTGCTGATCCAAAAGGCCACTGCACATGATGTCAATAATTGCCAGGAACCTGGCGCATCTTTTCCCTGCACACCAAAGGGTTTATTTTATAAAAATGAAGATACACTTAAAAAAAGCATAAAGCCAATGATGCATCATCTAAGCGTTCACCTGATCCAGTCGTCGTTGCATTGGGAAGATATTGACCGCAATATAGATATGTTTTCTGAAAGGATCCGTACCATTGCATCTGCACCTGATGTGATCATACTTCCGGAAACCTTTACCACCGGGTTTACCCAGCAACCGCATGAAGTGGCAGAGCCCATGGAGGGGAAAACCATGCAGTGGATGCAACAGATTGCGGCAGACAAACAATGTGTGTTTACAGGCAGTATCGTTATCTGTGAAAAAGAAAACTACTATAATCGCCTGATATGGATGCCACCGGATGGAAACTATCGCTGGTATGACAAAAAGCATTTGTTCACTTATGCCGGAGAAGACAAACACTATACGGCTGGCAACAGCATATTGATCGTTGAGCTTAAAGGGTGGAAGATCATGCCGCTGATCTGTTATGACCTTCGGTTCCCTGTGTGGAGCCGTAACCGCCATGATCCACAGCGGGGTTTTGCCTATGACTGTATGCTGAATGTTGCAAACTGGCCGGGAAGCAGGAGCCATGTATGGCGAATACTGCTCATGGCCCGTGCTTTGGAAAATCAATCCTATGTGATCGGATTGAACAGGATAGGGGAGGACAACAACAACATCCTGTATACCGGCGATTCAGCCGTGATCAGTCCGAAGGGAGAAAACCTGTCGAATATCATGCCATCTAAGGAACAGGACGAAACGGTGGTGATGCCCCGCTGCGCCCTTGACAGTTTCAGGGATAAGTTCCGGGCCTGGGCTGACTGGGACCGTTTTCGGCTGGAATAGCGATGGCACAACACCTGGCAATTGCCCGGCAGACACTCTATGCTGTTATGCCTCATCCAGTTCCAGGCGCAGGTTGTCGATAATGAACTGCTGCCGTTCGGGCGTGTTTTTGCCCATATAAAACCTGAGTGTCTCGATTAAATTCATCTCTTTGTTCAGGATCACCGGATCGAGTCGAATATTCCTCCCTATGAAATGACTGAATTCATCGGGTGAGATCTCCCCGAGTCCTTTAAAACGCGTAATTTCGGGAGATCCGCTCAGGGCCTTTATTGCTTGCTGTTTTTCCTGATCAGAATAGCAATAGTGGGTTGTTTTCTTGTCTCTTACCCTGAACAACGGGGTTTGCAGTATATACAAATGTCCGTTTCGCACAAGGTCAGGAAAGAACTGCAAAAAGAAGGTCAGCAGAAGCAAACGGATGTGCATGCCGTCGACATCGGCATCTGTGGCAATCACAACATTGTTGTAACGGAGGTGCTCCAGACTGTCTTCAATGTTCAATGCAGCCTGCAGCAGATTGAACTCTTCATTTTCATAGACAATCTTTTTTGTTAACCCATAGCTGTTCAGGGGCTTGCCCTTAAGGCTGAATACCGCCTGGGTATTTACATCCCTGGCTTTGGTAATGGAGCCACTGGCAGAATCCCCCTCGGTAATAAAAAGTGTTGAATTGAGCCGTTGGGGATTGTTGTCGTTATAGTGAATGCGGCAGTCGCGTAGTTTTTTGTTATGCAGGTTTGCTTTTTTTACCCGCTCTCTGGCCAGCTTTTTTATGTTGGCCATGTCTTTCCTGTCCTTTTCCGACTGCAGGATCTTTTTTAACAACGCCTCGGCAACATCTGCATGCATATGGAGGTAATTGTCGAGTTGTCTTTTCAAAATGTCGGAAATGTAATTCCTGATGGTTGGTCCACCAGGCTCCATATGTTGCGAACCCAGCTTTGTCTTGGTCTGTGATTCAAACACCGGCTCCTGCACTTTGATGCTCAGTGCAACCATAAGGGAAGTTTTTATGTCATTGGCATCAAAGTCTTTCTTGTAAAAATCGCGGATGGTCCTGTTCAATGCTTCCCTGAATGCTGCCTGATGGGTCCCCCCCTGGGTAGTGTGCTGGCCATTCACAAACGAGTAATATTCTTCGCTGTACTGACTGGTACTGTGTGTGAATGCAAACTCCAGCTCATCTTCCCTGATATGTATGACCGGATAACAGATGGGTGTATCGATGTTTCTCGACAGCAGGTCCATCAGGCCGTTTTTCGAATACAGCCGCCTGCCATTGAACACAATGGTCAATCCGCGGTTGAGGAACACATAATTCCACAACAGCTGTTCAATGTATTCATCGATGAAGCGGAATTTGCCGAAAATGGTTTCATCGGGGGTAAAAGTAACGACAGTGCCTGTCTTATCCTTGCTGTCAGTTACTTCATATTCATTGATGAGCTTCCCATGGGCAAAATCGGCAGCCTTGGATTTCCCTTCGCGGACAGACTCGATACGAAATGAGTTGGATAGTGCGTTCACCGCCTTGGTCCCAACGCCATTCAATCCAACGGTTTTTTTGAATACCTTGCTGTCGTACTTGGCACCCGTATTGATCTTAGAAACACAGTCAACGACCTTACCAAGGGGAATGCCCCTTCCGTAGTCCCGCACACATACCTTTGATTCATCTATGCTGATTTCGATGGTCTTCCCAAAACCCATGATGAATTCATCCACTGCATTGTCAATCACCTCTTTGATCAGCACATATATGCCGTCATCCTGGGAAGCACCATCGCCCAGTTTGCCGATATACATACCGGGACGCAGGCGGATGTGCTCCTTCCAGTCGAGTGTGCGTATGCTTTCTTCAGAATATTTCTCTGCCATTTTAATCAGTGATAAGATGGTGCAAAGATACAAAATACGCCGTTGCCTGCAGAATATATTTCCATTCGTTAATCTATGTTAAACATTGCCGGATTTTCATTATTCACCGGTTTGGAATTAAACTTTTCGTGATGCGGTTTGTCAATACCAGTGTAAAATCACAAACGGAGTGCATCAACTATTAAAACAATCGTAATTCAGAGGATATGATGATGAAGAATTTGATTATTAGAATGTTAATAGGCGGACTGTTCAGTTTGTTGCTGCAACCTGCCGTTTATGGGGAGAGCCCTGCAGAACAGCAGGGACAACGGTCGCGGGGCGGAGCTGAAATGCCCGCTGTAGGGAAGGTAAGCGGACAGTTGTTTGATGAGGAGCAGGATGCCCCACTGATGTTTGCCAGCCTGGTATTGCACAATGTATCGGATTCGGCCATGGTTACCGGGGCCATATCGGATGAGGAAGGAAAATTTGTCCTTGAGGGCGTACCTGCGGGAACGTTTTACCTGACCATCAATTATGTCGGGTATCCGCGCCAAACGGTCAACAACATCAGAATTACTCCCCGTGAACCGGAATACGATGTGGGCACAATCAGGATCTCTCCCGATGCTGCCCTGTTATCGGAGGTTACGGTGGAGGCAGCACGCCAGTTGATGGAGGTTGGTCTCGACCGGAGGGTGTTTAATGTAGAGCAGGAACTTACCGCGGTGGGAGGCTCTGCACTGGAGCTGATGGAGAACATTCCCAGTATTGCTGTGGACTTTGAAGGAAACGTCAGTCTGCGGGGAAGTACGAATGTAACCGTGCTCATAGACGGCAGACCGTCAACATTGACCGGGCTGACCGTATCTGAAGCGCTGGAACAGATATCGGCCGAGATGATCGAACGGGTAGAAGTGGTCACCAATCCGTCAGCAAGATATGACCCCGAGGGAACTTCAGGGATCATCAACGTGGTGCTGAAACAGCAACGCAGACCGGGTTATAATGGAATGGTTTCGCTGAATGCAGGTTCGGCAGGAAGGTATAGCGGTTCTGTAAACCTGAACTACCATTACAATAACTGGAACTTCTTTACCAACTACAGTGCACGGCTTTCTGATATGGAAAGCTTTGGCGTAAGCCAGAGGGAGACAATATCTGGTGGGGTATCCAGTTTTATGGACCAGGATATTACAGGCACAATGGGAATGAATTCCCACAACGTGCAGGCAGGTATTGACTATCATTTCAATCCAAAAACAACGCTTACCCTGTCGTCGCGCTACAGCAACTGGGACAGGAATATGGATAACCTGACGGAATATATGATCTACCAGGACCTGGTCGATCCAAACAGCTTGTTTATAATGGACAATGAAACTGACATGATGCACAATTCCTTTACACACCAGCTCAACTTCAGGCGTACATTCGACCAGGAGCACAGGGAACTGAACGCTGATATGTCATTTTCAACGCGCAGCATGGACAGGAACCAGGGGTTTGACCAGCAGTTTTACAACCACAACTGGGACAGTCCGGCGGGACTTCAGGTATTGGAAAGGTCACATATGGACGGACAAAACTGGTCGTTTTCCAGCCAACTCGATTATGTGCACCCGCTCGGCGAAGATTCAAAGTTTGAAACAGGGTACCGTGTCCAGATCAGGGAAATGGATTCAGAGTTTTTGTTTGAGGATTACCTGCCTGGTCCCGATCTGTGGGTAAATAATGTGAACCGTAGCAACCATTTCATATACAACGAACAAATATTCGCCGCCTATGGTATGTACGCCACCATGCTGGGTAAATACAGCCTTCAGGCTGGTTTGCGCCTGGAGCAAACACTGGTTGATGGTGATCAGCGAACCACAGGCGAAACGTTTAGCAAGGACTACCTCAGCCTGTTCCCCAGTGCGCACGTTCGCAGGAATTTTGAGAACAATCAATCGGTGCAGCTTAGTTACAGCCGGCGCATCAGCAGACCGCACAACAGGAACATCAATCCCTTCATGAGGTACAGCAGCGAGTATGAAGTATCGATGGGCAACCCTGAGCTGGATGCCCAGTTTATCAATTCTTTTGAACTGGGCTATACCCGTTTCCGGCCCACCACAACGATCAATCCAAGCATTTTTTACAGGCACACAGACGGGATGATCACCCGCTATCGCACGGTGAGGGATGACGTTCCGGGACTGGAAGGCCGTGATGTGACCGTCACCAATTTTGAGAACCTCAACAAAGGGATCTCTTACGGGACAGAGCTGGTGTTTACACAGCGATTTTCGGACTGGTGGAATGTGAATACCACATTGAGTTATTTCCGGAATATTATCCAGGGACAGGGTGCACAAATGGATCAGGAGAACGACAGTTACTCATGGTCGGGAAGAGTGGTCAGCAATATGTCACTTGGCAATGGCTGGAATTTCCAGGTAAATGGTTTTTACCGTTCACCTGTCATTATGCTGCAGGGTGAGATGGATGCAATGTATTCGGTCAATGCTGCCGTAAGAAAGAATGTATTGAACAACAGGGGAACGATCACACTGAACTTATCCGACATCTTTGATTCGATGCGTTTTGGCATGTACAACTACGGTGATAATTTTACAATGGACATGGAGCGCTGGCGCACCAGCCGGCAGATCACGATAGGGTTTACTTACAGGATCAATGAATACGACCGCAGGAGAGACCGTCAAACGCGCGACAATGGGGATGCACTCGATTTTGATGATTTTGACCTGTAATGACTATAAATACATGTGCCCGGAGCAGGCAAAATACAGGTTTTTTGTTACGCCTGGCCACTGTCCTGATACCCGAACAGCTTCTTTGACTTAATAAATGCCGACACATACCTGGGGACCATATCTTCCCAGGTATTGTCGTTTTTATTGATCTTTTCGAGTACCACGTGTGAGAACCATGGCAACACTTCTTCGCGGCAACCCGGTATGTCCATCACATACTTGTTTTCTGTAAGGTGGCGGTAAAGGAATTTTATTCCGGGGTCTATGTAAAGGTTTCTGCTGGTGGTGACCGCATCCTGTTCTTTTTCCCTGCCCGGGTAAACATATACCTTCAGGTTTTCCGTGAACAGCTTTCCAAAGGCTTCCATGATCCCTCCGGGCAAATGGGTATAGTACTTTTTGTTGATCACATTCTTAAATGTCAACGCCCCGATAACCATTCGAACCTGGTTTGTCCTTTGACGCCGGAACCATTCGGCCAGCCGGTAGAACTCCCTGAAGTGAGAGATCATCACATTTTGCCCCATTCCGCATAGTATATCCACCCTGTCAAGGAAATCGCGCTCATCGAATGCATCCTCCCGCATCAGGTTGTCAAGGGTCATCTCACACAACACCTCTGTTTCCTTCTTTTTCTTGTCATAGCCCACTTCTTCCCTGAACAGGGAGAAACCAGTTTTAAGCATATCAAAACCCACATAGGTGATGGGCCGGAAACTACCCCTCAATACCATGATGTTTTTTTTGTACAGCATGTCGGCCGGTTGCTGAACGTTTCCGTGGCGGTCGAACATAGTCACCGTTGTCATCCTGTTCTTTACCAATTGTACGGCAAGCAGGCGGTTATCAACATAACCCAGTTCAGGACCACCCATGCGGATCATGTCAATCTCTACCCGGTCATCAGGAATGTCTTCAAGAAGCGATTTCAGGAAACTATTGGGATACTGATAATTGTAATAACAGGCATATATTAGGTTAACGCCCAGCACGCCAAGGGTTTGCTGTTGGTGCAGGCTCTCGTTTTCGAGCAGGCGGACATGAAGGATCACATCGTTTGGCCTGGAGCCGGGTTTGAGTTGGAACCGTACGCCAAGCCAGCCATGCGCTTCATTGTCCTTTTTATAATTCAGGGTGGCAACCGTATTGGCAAATGCAAAGAAGCGGGTATCAACACCCCTGTCTTTTTGCAAAAGTTCGACCAGACTTGTATACTCTTTATCCAACATTTGAATGAGCCTTTCTTCCGATACATATCGTCCGGATGGACTCTTCCCGTAAAGGTAATCGCTGAAGGCCATGTCGTATGCAGATATGGTGCGTGCAACCGTTCCTGACGCACCCCCCGAACGGAAAAAACAACGGGCCACCTCCTGTCCGCCACCTATTTCAGCAAAAGAACCGTATATCGAAGTGTCGAGATTGATAAACAGCGCCTTGCGGTTGCTGTCCCATACCTCCCTTTCTATTGATTCGCCAGACATACCATTAATGATTTCGACAATTATTAGAAAAACAGTTAGAATATTCAAATATATAGAAAAATGTTTTAATTTAGCCCTTTTGATTTTACAAAACAACCTACAGCATTCTTTTTTATACTAAAGTGTGGTTAAGTTATGAATATTTTGGTTACAGGGAGTAAAGGGCAGTTGGGGAGAGAACTTCAGCATTTGGCCCCTTCATATGATGGTCATCGGTTTGTTTTTACTGACAAAGAGGAGTTGGACATTACCGTAGCCGGGCCACTCATTTCTTATTTCAGGGAAAACAAGGTGGACTGTGTGATCAATTGTGCCGGCTATACTGCAGTGGATGCTGCAGAAGATGATCTCAAGGAGGCAAAACGATTAAACACCAATGCTGTTGGTTATCTGGCTGATGCTGCCGCGGAGGTCGACGCCCTGATGGTGCATGTCTCTACAGACTATGTGTTCAACGGACAGCTGTACAGGCCTTATATTGAAAGTGACGTGGCCCGGCCATGCTCCGTCTATGGAAAAACCAAGCTTGAAGGCGAAGTGGAGGTCCTGTTCAGGTCGACCAGGTCGGTAATCATTCGCACCTCATGGTTGTATTCTTCCTATGGCCATAACTTTGTTAAAACCATTTTAAAAAAAGCTGCTGCTGAAGGTATGCTCCATGTAGTCAACGACCAGGTCGGCACCCCCACTTATGCAGCCGATCTGGCGAAAGCCATTATGGATATGCTGCCGTTACTGCCTGAAAAGATCCGTGGAGAAATATATAACTACAGCAATGAAGGGGTTTGCAGCTGGTATGATTTTGCCCTTGCTATAATTGAAGAGGCTGGCCTGGATTGCCCTGTCAGCCCTGTCCCGGGTAAGACGCTGAAAACAGCAGCCGTTCGTCCGCCATACAGCGTACTGAATAAAACGAAAATAAGAAGTGCATATAACCTGGAGATCCCCCATTGGCGCGACGGTTTGCGAAGGTGCCTGGAAATACTGAACAGGTAAAAGAATTTCGTTCAACTCTTCGACAGTTGCCGGAGTCAAAAGTATCGTGGCCCCCTGCTGCGGTGAGTGTCCAGAAACTCAAGATCGTATCTGAGAACAAGCTCGTGACTGCCAAAATTGAAGCTTGGGGTTCTGTTCAGTATCGACCAATCGAATGAATAACCGACTGACCAGCTTTCATTGATCCAAATCCCAAGCAGAATACCCATGGCATCCTGTAAACGCAACATCGCGCCTGCCGAGAACCTGTCGAACAGGATAAATGTTGCTGAAACATCTGCTTCAACAAGTGATTCTCTTTGGAATCGAACGTAAGTGCTTGGTACCAGGTCAATATAGTTGTTAATATGAAATACCGCTCCTGCAATTAAAAAATAATTTCTTTCCTGGATAACAGTTCTGGCGCCACCAATAAATGACCGATCAAAATAATTAACTTCCAGAAACTTTGGAATAGAAGCGCCAATATACATATTCTCTTTTCGATAATACAACCCAAATCCAAAATTTGGCAGCCAATGATTGTCAATATCTGACGCAAAAGCAGGATCTCTTGTGTCATCAATAACCAATTGAGTGAGGGGAACATTATAAAAGCCAACACCGGCTTTCAGTCCGAAGGAAAGAGTGCTTTCGGGTGTCAGCCTTATACGGTAGGAGAAATCACTAAAGAATGAGGTTGTTCTTTCAGGTCCGAATGATTCATTACGAAAAGATACACCCAACCCCATATTTTCATTCAATAAAGGCGTATGAATATTTAAACTCTGCGAAATGGGTGCTTTGTCGAACACCAATGCCCAGTGTGAGCGGTTGAGTGAAATAACAGACATTGATTGCCTGCTTCCCACGTATGCCGGATTAAACTCCTGAGTGTTAATCATATAATGTGCATACATCACCTCTCTCCGCGCTTGTAACTGGCAATGTAAAAAGAGTAACAGACCCGTAAATATGATTATTGCTGTTTTTTTCATGCTTTTTTCCTGTTATATGTTACCTCGCCAGGTAAATGAAGCCCCTGATGGGCTCATTTCCCCTGCCAAGATCAAGAATGTAATAATAAGTTCCTCTGGGCAACAGACGTCCGTGAATGTCTGTTCCATCCCACCTGTTGTTATATGGATCAGCCTCATAAACCAAAGTGCCCCAACGGGTAAATATTTTTATTGCATTGTTTGGATAAAGATCTTCCAGTCCTCCTATAACAAAATAATCATTGATCCCATCTCCATCCGGAGAAAATCCCTCCGGGATAAACAACTCATATGCCGGATCAACCTCAACGTCGGCACTTGCCTGTCTGTTTGAGTGGTCGGGATCATCTGTAAAACTGTTGACCAAAACACGGTTTGTCAGTATCGTACCTCCGGCAAGTTCCCTGCCAACCCTTAATGTGGCAGCCAACTCTATGAATGCTCCATCAGCCAGGTCATCCAATGTCCAGATAACACTGTGATCATATTCAATATAATGACCAGAATTGCTGGCGTCTACAAATGATAAACCCTCTGGCAGTTCATCAACAACAATGATCTCACGTGCATAACTCGGGCCATAGTTGGTTAGCCGAATGATATAATCTACCATATTCCCTCCGGCAACAGAAAACTCACTGGCATATTTGGTTATTTCCAAATCGGCCAATGTCTGCACAACGACTTGTTGGGTGGCAGTGTTATTTTGTTCAATTGGGTCTTCCGTGATGCTGCTCACACCAACGGTGCTTTCAATAATTGTATTTTGAGGTATGCTGCTTGGTATGCCTGCCTGTACTGAGAGGAAAATACTGTCTGTGGCTTGTAGTTTTGGGAACCCCCATTCAAATTCTTTGTGGCCTTCCGATTTGTATTGGATATTGAACGATTTGAGTTCCAGTATATCTGAGAACTTTCCGGTCACTTTAACATGCTCTGCATCACTGGGTCCTTTATTGGTTACGGTAATGTAATAATCAAAGTCAAGGCCTGCGATTGGCAAGCTGTCACTGACAGTTTTAGTAATTTCCATGTCGGCTATGGTAATAACGGCAATTTCCCTGGTGACACTGTTGTTGCTTTCGTCCGGATCATGTGTTTCACTAAATACACTGCTGCGGTGGATGATGTTTTTCTTTACACTGCTGGACACCCTGGATTTCATTAATACCCCGAGGGTATCTCCGGCAGGTATTGTTTCAAGCTCAACCTTATCGGCACATTCAAGCCAGCTATCCCCATCATTGAATGAATAGGTAGTATGGTCAACCGTTTCAGAAAAATCCAGTTCAAGAATTGGGTTTTTTGCATCACTCGGTCCGCCATTATACATGTTTACCGTGTAAACCATGTATTCACCGGCTACAACCGTATCTTTTTCATGCAATACTGTTAATCCAAGATCGGCTTCCGTCGTAACCAGGGTATTTGTGTCATCCAGGTTATTTGCATCATTATCATCTTCTGTTTTGCTTTCTGCCATGGCCCTGTTGATGATAATGGTATGATCGGGTATTCCAGGGTCAACAACAGAAACAAACAGGATGCTGTCTTGCTGACCAGCTTCGAGATAATCAATATGCCAGTGGGGTTCATTCCATATTCCTGCAGAAACCTGCGTTTCCAGAAGCTGTAACTCGTTTGGCAGGGTGTCTGTAATGATCACGCGTTGGGCATCACTGGGACCAAAATTCTTGACAATGATGGTATAGATCAATTCTGTTCCGGCAACAACGGTATCCTGGTTGGCTGTTTTTCTGAGGGCAACGTCTGCCTTTGTCTTTACAAAAGTTGTCGTTGTATCTGCCTGGTTGCCTGTATCGGGATTGTTGGTCTCGCTTTCGGCGAATGCGATGTTAGACAAAATGCTTCCGCCGGGTACATTAGAATTCACTCTCGTTGTGAGCGTGATGCGCTCCCTTTGTCCTGTTTCCAGTAAATCAATTGTCCATCGAGGCTCATCCCAGGCTCCTTCGGTCGACTGAATATTGATCAATTGCAAACCATCAGGCAGCGAATCTTTAACAACAACATGGTGTGCATCGCTGGGGCCAAGATTTTCTACGGTAATAGTATATGTGAGGGTTTCACCGGCATAAACGGTGTCTTTATCTGTTGTTTTGGTTAACAATAAATCGGCGTATGCCTCTACTGCCAGTTCAACGACTGCGTTATCGCAGTTGGCAATATTTTTTGTTTCGCATATTCTGTATTCCAAATCATAGTAACCTCCTGGAGTAAATGGTTTTACAATAACCTCACCTGTGGTGGTATTTAGTTCAATATTTTGTGATGACGGGGGTTCGGCCAGGCTTATGATGACGTCAGACAACCCGATTGGCTGTTGGTTCAGTAAATCATTGTCAAGGACATTTTCTACGGCAACACCACCAGTGAAGCCATTGACCGGTTGTTCTGCTGCATCGACATCATTTGCGATTAATTCATTGAACATGGCATCTATTTGAATGGATTGCCTGTCTGATAATACGCCTCCTGAAACCGGCTCAGCGATCAGGTTCACTGTATTCTCTATACTGCCGGCAAAAAGGTCTTCCTGTGTGATTGTGTACTGAAAATGAAAACTGTTCTCTTCATCTGGCGAAAGCCTGTTTATGGATGCGTTAAAACCGCTCAGTTCGTCATGGAGCCGAATATCCACCAGGTCGATGTTTCCGGTATTAATCACCTCTACAGAAAACACAACGATCTCACCTGTTACACTGTATGTATCTCTGTCGGCCGTAAAGATCATTTCCACGTCGGGTTCCTGCAGGGCTTCGATGATTAATTCTTCTCTGCGCAAAAGTTGTTGTCCGTCAAAGCTTGTTGTAGCAGTCACCGTGTTTCTTATGCTTCCAATATTTATGTCTTGCTGTGTTACTACATAATTCCCGGTAAACAGTGCAGTGTTATTCGGCTCGAGGGTGGCGATGCTTTCATTCAGGTTGATCAGCGGATCGTTGACGGTGATATTATGTAATGCCACATTGCCGGTATTTCTCACCCTGATCGAATAAATAACCACCTCCCCGCTAAATGAATAGTTTTCTGTGTTGGCTGATTTTGTAAGTGTGAAGTCAGGCTTCAGGTCTGCGGTGATGGTCACTGTGCCGGTGTCTTCAACAGGCGTTCCATCAGGCGCCTGTCCGGTTGCCTTAGCAACATTGGTGATCCGCAGGGCATTAATATGTGCTTGCGTAATGGTTAATGTGGTTTGAACTTGCTGAGCTCCACCGGCAGGAAGGCTTTGTATGGTATGATTAAGACCTGTCAGCGGATCTTCGACTTGAATGTTTGTAATGGTAACATTGCCTGTATTTCTTACCCATATAGTATACCTGATTACCTGTCCGATATTTGCATAGGTTGCTGTGTTGGCTGTTTTTGTGACAGAGAGCCGTGCACTGACCGCTGCTGTGATGGTTACCTGGTCCTGGTCGCCGGTTTCATTGTTTAACGGGTCAAATCCTTTGGCGTTTGCGGTATTGGTGAGTGAGCCGTTGTCGACATCCTGTTGTGTGACGGTATATGTTTCGACAAATTCCCGGGTTGCTTCCGGAACAAGACTGTCAATGGTTTGGTTCAGCCCTGTCAGCGGGTCTGTGACCAAAATGTCAGAGACAACGACATTGCCTGTATTTTCCACAGTGATGGTATAGGTGATTACCTCACCTGAAGCGCTGTATTGATTGGTGTTGGCTGTTTTGGTGACAGAGAGCCGTGCACTGCCAGTTGCTGTGATGGTTACCTGATCCTGGTCGCCGGTTTCATTGTTAAATGGGTCAAATCCTTTGGCGTTTGCGGTATTGGTGAGTGAGCCGTTGTCGACATCCTGTTGTGTGACGGTATATGTTTCGACAAATTCCCGTGATGCTTCCGGAACGAGGCTTTCAATGGTATGGTCCAGCCCTGTCAGCGGATCTGTTACCACAATGTCAGAGACAATGACATTGCCTGTATTTTCGACGGTGATTGTGTAGGTGATCACCTCACCTGCTTCGCTGTATTGATTGGTGTTGGCGGTTTTGGTGACAGAGAGCCGTGCATTGACCGTTGCTGTGATGGTTACCTGGTCCTGGTCGCCGGTTTCATTGTTTAACGGGTCAAATCCATTGGCATTTGCGGTATTGGTGAGTGAGCCGTTGTCGACATCCTGTTGTGTGATGGTATATGTTTCGACAAATTCCCGGGTTGCTTCCGGAACAAGACTGTCAATGGTTTGGTTCAGTCCTGTCAGCGGATCTGTTACCACAATGTCAGAGACAATGACATTGCCTGTATTTTCCACAGTGATGGTATAGGTGATTACCTCACCTGAAGCGCTGTATTGATTGGTGTTGGCGGTTTTGGTGACAGACAGTTCTGCGATCAATTCTGCTGTAACAATTTCATCATCTTCATCATCAATGGTTTCACCATCGGGATCGGTGCCTTTAACGGCAGCAATATTGGACACATAGCCCCTGTCGATATCTTCTTGTGTGATCTGATATGTTGCAAAAAGGGTTTCAGACGCTCCCTTTTCCAGTTGTTCAATAACCCAGAGGTCACCGGTAAGGTCGTCTGTTACAACGATATTTGCAAGGGTTACGGTGCCGGCATTGGTAACTTCTATTTCGTAGGTAATTGTTTCGCCCACAGCAGAATATGTTTGCCTGTCGGCTGATTTGGTAACATGTATTGCTGCCGGAACCTCATTTACAATGATCAGAAAACTGCAATAAGAAATGCATCCGTTTTCATCAGTGTAGGTATAGGTAATCTCATGCGTACCTGTTCCCGCAGTCATTGGGTAAAAAGAATTATTTGACACTCCCGGCCCTTCATAAATGCCACCTTGTGGGTGAGCCCCGGTAAGCTCAATGACCGGTCCGCCAACGTTGGTTTCAATGTCATCAGGGCACCCGACAGCTGGTGGTTGCAAAATTTTCAATGTTACCAATGTACGTTGTTTGCTTTCGCAACCTTCTTCATCAATGGAAGCAGCCCAGGCAGTATATTCCCCTGGTTCTGAAGCCCTGGGCTGTCCGGCTAATTGTTCTCCGTGTTCTGAGCTGTACCAAATGACCGATAATCCATTTTCTGCGATTGCATTTGCACTGTGTTCTTCTTTGTCATAGCAAACAGTCAGGTCCTTGGCCATTGGTGCTTCTAATTCGTATATGATCAGTGTTACCCTGGTGCGTTCTGCACTTTCGCAACCAGTATATGGGTCTTCAGAAGCAGCCCATGCTCTATATATGCCGGGTTTTGAAGCCACCGGCTGTTCACCAGGCTCATCACCTGATTGATCTGCATACCAAACCAGGTCAAATCCTTGTTCGCAGACAGCTGTTGCCGTATGCTCTTCTCCGTCATAGCAGATCTCTGTATTATATGCTGTAGGGGGAGGAGGTGCAGGTAAAATTTCCAGTATGACCTGAACACGCTCAGTGCTTATACAGCCTGTGTTCCCATCTACAGCTGCAGCCCAGGCTTCATAAGTTCCTGCTTCTGTACCTTTGGGTTGATCGCCCGTTTCATTACCTTGTGCTGATGCATACCACTGTATTGTATACCCTTCGTCGACCGAAGCTGAAGCGATGTGCTCCCTTCCGTCAAAACATGCTTGCACATTGTTTGCCTCAGGAACTGGCGGGTCTTCATATATTTCCAACGTAACCTCAACACGGTTACTGCTTTCGCATCCTGTACCGTCAGAAGAAGCAGCCCATGCAGTATATGTTCCCGGATTTACTCCTGCTGGTTGTTCACCTGGTTCGCTTCCATCTTCTGTGGCATACCATATAATGTAGAGTCCACCCTCTGTGCTGGCAGTGGCGGTGTGTTCTTCACCATCGTAGCAAGTGCTTAGGTTATGGGCCATCGGTATTGGTGGTTCTTCGTATATTTCAAGCGTTACCTTAACACGTATTGTCCCTTCACAACCTGTTTCTGCATCATAAGAAGCAGCCCAAGCAATGTAATTACCTGGTTCAGTGCCTGTTGGTTTGCTGCTTGTTTCGCTGCCATCTTCAGAAATGTACCATATGACAGAATAGGGCCCTTCAACAATTGCGTCTGCCTGGTGTTCTTCTCCGTTGTAGCAAACGCTGACATCCTGGGCCATTGGTGCTGGTGGCTCATCCAGTATCTTTAACTCAACCCTTACACGTTCTGAGCTTTCACAACCAATCTCATTGATAACTGAAGCAGCCCAGGCATAATAGGTTCCGGGTTCACTGGCTTTGGGTTGTTCTCCAGGTTCATCACCTGTTTCATTTGCGTACCAGGCAACGGAGCACCCTTCCTCAACGCTCGCAGTTGCAGTATGCTCTTCCCCATTGTAACATACCAAAACATGTTCTGCTACGGGGATTGCTGGTTGTTCTAATATTTCAAGCGTCACCATGACCCGTTCATCACTTTCACATAAGGTTTCATTGTTGACAGCTGCAGCCCATGCAGTATATGTTCCCGGATTTACTCCTGCTGGTTGTTCACCTGGTTCGTTTCCATCTTCTGTGGCATACCATACAATTGAATACCCTTCATTCACTTTGGCAGTGGCTGTATGTTCTTCTCCGTCAAAGCAGATTGTTTTGTTTTGTGCTTCAGGTGCCTGGGGGAGATCAAATATTTCCAGTGTGACCTTTACGCGGTCAGGGTTTTCACACCCTGTTTCTGCATCAAATGCTGCTGCCCATGCGGTATAAGTCCCCGGTTCAGCACCGCTTGGTGGTTCAGCCAGTTCATCCCCCTCTTCATACTGGTACCAGATAATCATAAAATCATCCTCAACACTTGCAGTGGCTGTATGTTCTTTGCCATCGTAACAAATACTTGTATTGTGCACCACTGGAAGCGGCGGATCTGCAACGACCTCCAGTATCACTTCAACACGGCCGTCACTTATGCATCCGGAATGATCGTCAATGGATGCCGCCCATGCCGAATAGATACCTGGATTTATGCCTGTAGGAGGATTCGTTATATCGCCACCGTCTTCTTCTGTGTACCAAATAATCGAGACGCCATCATCAGCAATGGCTGACGCGCTGTGTTGTGCTCCGTCATAGCAAACCTTTTTGTTTTCGGCCAACGGGGGCTCAGGAAGGTCAGATATCACCAGTGTTACTTGTACACGTTCACTGCTTTCGCAACCCCCATCATCAACCGAAGCAGCCCATGCAGTATAAGTTCCCGGCAAGGTGCCTCCTGGTTGTCCACCCAGCTCGCTCCCTTCCTGCGACAGGTACCAGATAATTGATAGTCCATCTTCTGCAACAGCATGGGCCGTATGTTCTTCTCCATCATAACAGACAATCGTGTCATGGGCCACAGGCAGGGGAGGCTCTTCGTATATTTCGAGTGTCACTTTGGCGCGATTGCTGCTTTCGCACAAGGTGTTCAAGTCTGTTGTTGCTGCCCATGCGGTATAGATGCCGGGATCAGATCCACGGGGCTTTTCTGCTGGTTCGGTTCCATCTTCAGTGGTATACCATACGACAGAAAACCCTTCCTCTGTAGTCGCTGTTGCTTCATGTTCCTGCCCATCATAACAAACACT
>PWKN01000156.1 GCA_003559735.1 Bacteroidales bacterium
ATAAGGTTACCAACGTATTGCAACTCAAAAGGTACCTGAACGAACATCCGGGAAATGCCGCACTTATAGAAGCAGGAGTCGAACAGAAAGCCAAACAGGTGAACATACTGCCGTTCAGGAATGCCATTCCTCTTAGGGGAAACTACAGGTTCGTTCCTTTCCTGCTGGTTCCGGCACTTTTTTTTGCCGTGTTTTATCTGTTTTTTCCTGCCATCATACTGGAACCTGCAAAAAGGATTGTACAATATGAGGTAACGTTTGAACGGCCTAAACCATTCAACCTTGTGCTGGTATCAGAACAAAGAGGATTTAAGGGTGAAGAATATGAGGTACTTACAGAGGTAGTTGGCGATATGGTTCCTGCACACGCAAATGTCGAAATAAACAACAACAGGTACCGGATGAAACAGTTAAGCAACCGGCGATTCTCATATGTAATCAACAATGTTCAGGATGACCTGAAGGTAACCCTCGAGGCAGAGGGGTACCGGTTTGGACCGTTCCACATAAACATTGACGAAAAGGCCACAATCAATCATTTTCATATTCAGGTAACACCCCCTGGGTATACACAACTGCCAGAAGATGAATTTACCAATATGGGAGATTTGTCGGTGATCAGGGGATCAGATATTACATGGCGCTTTTTTACCAACCGGGAAGGCATTGCTGAGGTAGCCATTCTGGATACGCTATATGATACCAGGAAAGTACGGGATGGAGAACACGTATTTCATATCAAGGCCCAAAAGCCGTTTGACTATACCGTATATGCTGTAGATGATGAGTTTGGAAGGGGAGACAGTCTTAACTATCATATAAATGTGGTCAAAGACCAACATCCACGAATTGCTGTTGAGGAACACAGGGATGAGGTATTGCTGGCTCATTTGTTTTACAGGGGAACAATCACGGACGATTTTGGGTTTAGCGGACTCAATTTTAATTACCGGGTGATGGACCCGCAACAGGTGAGCAGGGGCGATGATGTGCCCTTTATGAGAGAAGACATATCCATCGATAAAGAGATTCTGAATCAGGGATTTTATCATTATTTTGATTTGAATACAGTGTATGTTCAACCAGGCGAGACAGTGGAAGCATACTTTGAGGTGTTTGATAACGACCCGGTCGATGGACCGAAAAGTGCAAGGAGCAGGTTGTTTTCATATTATATACCAACCAGGGAAGAAATACTGGCCGACAGGAGAAAAAGCGAGGAGAAAATTGAGGATGGATTAAGTGATGGATTGGGTGACATACAGAGTGCAAGGGATGAAATAGATGAACTGAGGAGAAACCTGTTGGAAACCGAAAGGATTGGCTGGGAAGAGCGGGAGACGGTGCAGGAGATAATCAAGAGAAGGGAAGAGCTGGAGAAGCAGATGAAGAACTTATCCGACATAAAAAAGGAAGCAGAAACACGGTCGGAGCAGTTCCTTGATGCAAATAAACACATTAAAAGGAAGCAGGAGGAGCTGCAGAAGCTGTTTGATGAGGTGATGACAGACGATCTTAAGATGCTGTTTGATCAAATCAGAGAGGAACTTGATAACATTAGCAGAGACGAGATCTATGAGATGCTCGACAAAATGGATTTTGAGCTCAGTCATATGGAATTGCAGCTCGACAGGGCTCTGGAAATGTTCAGACAGTTTGCCATGGAACGGTTACTTGATGAAAGCATTGACCGGCTGCAGGAGTTAAGTGAGGAACAATCGGCTTTATCGGAAGAGACAAAAGAAGCAGAGGATGCCGGTGATGTATCGGAGAAACAGAAGAACATTGAGGATGCATTTGAGAAAGTGAAGGAAATGATGGAGGAGTTTCGTAAAACCAATGAACAACTCAGTCGTCCGCATCAACTCGAGGATACAAAACAAGAGGAGAATGCGATTTCGGAAGACCTGAAGGACGCCCTGGAACAATTGCAGATGGAAAATATGCAACAGGCCACTCCTTTTCAGCAGGATGCCGGACAAAAGATGGAAAATATGGCAGATGCGCTGCAACAAATGCAACAGCAAATGTTTGAAAAGAAACTTGCTGAAGATGCGCGGGCGATAAGAATGCTGCTTGAAAACCTGTTGAGATCAAGTTTTGCACAGGAAGATTTAATTCTGGCAACAAGACAGGCCAATGTCAATGATCCAGGGTTTGTGCATTTAATAAGGGATCAAAGAAAGATACAGAGCGATATGGAAATGATCAAGGACTCACTGGTGGCGCTGAGCAAGAGACAAATGGCCATACAATCATTCGTGAACCGGGAGATCAATGAAATAAACATCAATCTTTCAGAAGGGATCCATCATATGATCAACCGCCGGAGGCACCAAAGTGCAACAAGGCAGCAGCTTGTAATGACCCATATCAATAACCTGGCATTATTGCTGAATGAGAGTCTGCAGGACATGATGCAGCAAATGGCCATGGGCGCAGGAATGGGCGAGGGGATGGAAGATGGGGGTGGCGGACAGTCATTTGAGAGTCTGAGGGAGATGCAGGAAAAACTGAACGAAATGTTGCAACAGATGAGAGACGGACATGATCCGATGCCGGGAGGAGAAGGAGAAACACCTATGTCCTTTAGTGAGCAAATGGCCAGGATGGCTGCAGAACAGGAAGCAATAAGAAACAAACTCAGGGAGATGGCTGATCAGATTAGGAGCGATGGTCTGGATGGAGAAAGGGAGCTGGAAGAACTGCAAAGAGAGATGGAACGATCAGAACTGGATATGTTAAGAAAAGAGTTGTCGCAGCAAACAATGATGCGCCAGGAAAGAATTCTTACACGATTGTTGGAGCATGAAAGAGCTGAAATAGAAAGAGAAACAGAAGAAAGAAGGGAAGGAATTACCGCAGAAGATTACGAAATCAGTAACCCTGAAGACATTTTTGAGTATAATAGATTAAGAGAACGTGAAATGGAAATGCTGAGAACGCTGCCTCCTGGATTAAGGCCTTTTTACCGGACATTGGTAGAGCAGTATTTTCTGCATGTTGAGTAATGAATGGGTGCTTCCTGGATCTCAAGGATATACCTGGTATGGTTAAACAAGATTCAATAGGGAGAAACAAATAGAAACAAGAAGCAGGGTAACCCTTTTGACGCGACAACAGAAATAAAATGGCTGCGATACGCAGCAAAATCGGATAAGATCATTATAAGGACCAATATATATATACCAAAACTCGCCCACATAAACGTAAAACAATGAAAAACAACCATTTAACCAGGCACATTAAAATCCTTGCCGAGGGAGATGATGTACACACTTTGGAAAAATTCATTGATCAGATATGTGATGATTATCATATTTATGATGCTTATTACGGCAACATTATGACAACCATCGCTACACTGGGTGAGCTGATCGGTACCATTAAAAAGGAAAAAGGTTTATATATAGATGTTTATTTTAATTCGTCACCAGCTGGCTTATCGTTTACAATCAAACTGGGAAGACTTTTTCTGGACATAGCAAAGGATATTGAAAAAGCAAAAAAGACTGACCTGAACGATCCTGAGGCATATATACCATCCATACAACAGGTGAAAACAATGGAGATGTTAAGCGATGAGATCAGATTAGACCCTGAAGAGGAAAGCATTGTTATACGATTCAACATTAGTGGGATCAATGATATGCTGAGCTTGCAAAGGGTACAAATGCTTGATAATTATTTTCAAAAAGTTGTAAACATAAAAGAACTATAACTTTTGCCTGAACAGCTAATAATACAATTTTTCTTCGAGGATGTGCGCATCGGATGGTTTTGCCACGAAACAACAGAAAAATGGCTAACAGATGTAATTCGCAGGGAAGGAATGGAGGAGGGCAACATCGCCGTGATTTTTTGTGATGACCGTTATTTGCTTGAGATTAACAAGAAACATTTGAATCACGACACATTGACCGATGTGATCGCATTTGATTATAAAGATGATTTTGAAGGGATCAGCGGGGATGTCTTTATCAGCTACAACCGGGTGAAAGAAAATGCCGTGGAGTATAAAAGCACTGAAAAGAAAGAACTATACAGGGTTATTCTTCACGGAATATTGCACCTCGCAGGATACCAGGACAAGGAGGAGTCTGATAAAAAAATAATGCGAAGGAAAGAGGATGAATACTTAACCTTGCTGAATATGTGACCTGCTCGTGATGCTCCATTAACTCATGTCTGTCGCTATTGTCCGGTTTCTGTGTGATGATTGTTTTGAAAACAGTTATTACAAGCGTAACCCTACTCGTTTTCAAAACTGCGCGGGCATCGAACCCGGACACTAACGATAGGACACTTGACTATGTGGACAGGCTCTAATCTTACGATACATGGATTTGTTTCAGCGATATGATGTAATTGTCGTCGGAGGTGGCCATGCCGGATGCGAGGCAGCATCTGCGGCAGCACGGCTGGGATCGGACGTTCTGCTGATCACCATGAACATTTCTACAATCGCCCAAATGTCCTGTAACCCGGCTATGGGCGGCATAGCAAAAGGACAGATCGTCAGGGAAATTGATGCGTTTGGTGGATTAACCGGAATTGTTACGGATCATACCATGATACAATTTCGCTTACTCAACCAAAGCAAGGGTCCGGCAATGTGGTCGCCCAGGGCCCAAAGCGACAGGATGCTGTTTTCCAAAAAATGGCAGGATTTGTTGTTTGAAATCCCAAACCTACACATTTGGCAGGATACGGTTGTTGATATTGTTGTAAAGAACAAAAAAGCTTGCGGTGTACAGTGTGCATTGGGTGGAACCATTTTGGGTGACGCTGTGATCATCACAAGCGGAACGTTTTTGAACGGAAGAATACATATAGGGAAAAACTCATTTCAGGGAGGCAGACTGGGAGAGGCAGGGGCAGATAGCATAACGGAAAAACTCAGGGGTTTTGGAATAATTAGTGACAGACTGAAAACCGGCACACCGGTGAGGGTTGACGGAAGATCTATACAGTTTGATTTAATGACGGAACAGAAGGGGGATGACACCCCTGGCAGTTTTTCTTTTTTGAATACACCAAAACTAAAAAGACAGCGAAGTTGTTTTTTAACATATACAAACACAAAGGTCCATGATACTTTAAAGAAGGGGTTCAAGGAGTCTCCTTTGTTTGCCGGACGAATTAAAGGAAGTGGCCCACGATACTGTCCGTCTATAGAGGACAAAATAGAACGATTTTCTGAGCGGGACAGGCACCAGTTGTTCATAGAACCTGAAGGATGGAATACAGAGGAATATTATGTTAATGGTTTTTCCTCAAGCCTGCCCATTGAGATACAATATGAGGCGCTAAGGCAAGTTGAGGGATTCGGGGAAGCACGAATTTTAAAGCCTGGCTATGCCATAGAGTATGATTACTTTCCGCCCGTACAGCTACACTTTTCACTGGAGAGCAGGGTGATTGAAAACCTGTATTTTGCCGGACAGGTAAATGGAACAACAGGGTATGAAGAGGCTGCCGGACAAGGTTTGATGGCCGGGATCAATGCACACA
>PWKN01000087.1 GCA_003559735.1 Bacteroidales bacterium
CCAAGCAAGGCTGGTTCGCCTCCCTGCCAGACAAAAGATACCAGCGGGACATTCTGGGACTGGATGTAGTCTTTAATAAACAGTTCAAGCAGGTCACCGTCGAGCTTGTTGCCACTTTGGCCGGTATAGAGGTTTTTCTTTTCCAGGTAATAGCAATAGGTGCAGTCGAGGTTGCATAATGGTCCGGCCGGCTTGACCATCACATTGAATGCCTGTGGCGTAACGGGAAATTGAAAATCCATCTTCAGAAATATTTTGTCCTGCATCAGTTTCGACAGGCCAAAATTAGCAAAAATGCAGGAAACGGCAGGTAATGCGAACTTGTAATTACCCATCACCAGACGTTATGTTGGTGGCCAGTTCCAAAGCAACGCTGTGTTTTAAAGTCATTTTTGGAGTGGATGTGTATACCGCTGACAAAACTGTAAGAGGGGGTCAAAAAAATCATTTACATAGTTTGGTGACCGTTGTGATCAAAACTGTTTCTGTAAACAATTGTCAAATAACGTGTTATATAAAGGAAACCAGCGCAAGGCAAGTCATATCCAGTCAGGTGTTACCAAATTGTGCAATCAATAATGATCAAAATGTTTTATTAATTGCTGGTATTCGCTTTACTTTGTCTTGCCAATGCCGGCCCCTTTTTATTTTTAAATATTTACGGAAAGATGTCGCATTTAACTTCATTTGTTTACCATAAAATTCGGGTGTTATGATCGGTGTTCTGTTAATTGCCATTGGTAGCCTGGGTGCTGCCAGTTTTTATGTCCCTTTTAAGAAAGTAAAACACTGGGCATGGGAATCTTACTGGATCAGTCACGGTGTCTTTGCCTGGTTGATCATGCCCTGGGTTTTTGCGCTCCTGACCGTGCCTGGCGGGGAGTTGTTGAATATTTTGGCTGAAGCCCCTCCATCAGCCAGGTGGCTGGCAATGTTGTTCGGTGCAATGTGGGGTATTGGCGGATTAACATTTGGGTTAAGCATTCGTTATCTGGGTGTTGCATTGGGACAAAGCATCGCGCTGGGTTTTTGTGCTGCGTTTGGCACACTGATCCCCCCAATGGTAGCCGGCGTTGACCTTCTTTCTACCCAGGCCGGCATCCTTACACTGACAGGGGTGGCAATTACCATTGGTGGTATCGCTATCATCGGCTATGCCGGTTCGCTGAAAGATAAGATGCTGAGCAAGGAAGAGAAACAGAAAGCAATCAGGGAGTTTGCGCTGAAAAAGGGGATACTGATCGCCATACTTGCCGGGGTGATGAGTGCCGGCATGAGTTATGGTTATGAGGCTGCTGCCGCAATTGAAAGGGTGGCGCTTGAGAAAGGGGTTAACCCGTTGTTCGCAAGCAACCCATCTCTGATTTATATACTTCTTGGCGGATTTGTTTCCAACCTGTTGTATTGTGGCTTCCTGAACATAAAGAACAAAACCTACAAGGATTATATTACCGTGCCAGGACCTGTATTGTTGAACAACCTTTTCTTTACTTTTCTGGCGGGCACACTCTGGTTTTTACAGTTTCATTTTTACGGGATGGGACGCAGCCAGCTGCCGCCGACAATGATTGCCTTTTCATGGAGCATCCTGATGGCACTCAATATCTCCTTCAGCAATATATGGGGGATCATACTGAAGGAATGGAAAGGAGTGAGCACGAAGACATTCGTTATCCTCGTCATTGGCATCATTGTGCTGATACTTTCGACCTTTGTTGTAAACCTGGAATAGAAATAAATGATCAACAGACATGGATATCTGCCTGCTGGATGGCAGGGATAAAAAACAAATAGTTATGACAAAAGAAAACACTACAGTGCAAGCGTATCAGCTGGCTAAGGAACAATATGAAAAAATTGGTGTCGATACCGACCTGGCGATCCGGGAAATGGAAAAGGTGCGCATATCGATGCATTGCTGGCAAACAGATGATGTGGGAGGGTTTGAAACTCCTGATGCAGCGCTCGGTGGGGGTGGCATACAGGTTACAGGGAACTATCCGGGTAAGGCGCGGACAATTGATGAGCTGAAGCAGGATATCAATAAGGTGATGTCGCTGCTGCCCGGGAAGCAACGTCTCAATCTTCATGCGATCTATGGGGACTTTGGAGGAGTGCGTGTTGACAGAGATGAGATTGAAGTAAAACATTTCCAGACCTGGATCGACTGGGCTAAGTCTCATAAAACCGGCCTCGATTTTAATCCTACTTGCTTTTCCCATCCTTATGCGGATGATGGCTTCACATTGTCAAGCAAAAACGAGAAACACCGGAAATTTTGGATCGACCATGTGAGGCAGACCCGCAAAATAGGAGCAGAAATGGGCAAACAGCTCGGGAGTCCGACTGTAAACAACATATGGGTCCCAGATGGAAGCAAAGACACGCCTGTTGACCGTAACACACACAGGAGACTGCTGAAGGAGTCACTTGACGAGATTTTCAGGGACAAATACCCGGAAGAACACCTCCTTGACTCTGTGGAAAGCAAACTGTTTGGCATTGGTTCTGAGTCGATGGTGGTTGGCTCGCACGATTTTTACCTGGGGTATGCAATCAGGAACAACAAGTTGTTGTGCCTTGATAACGGCCATTACCATCCTACCGAGCAGGTGGGAGACAAGATTTCATCTGTGTTGCAGTTTGTCGATCAGGTCCTGCTGCATCTAACGCGTGGTGTTCGCTGGGATAGTGACCATGTGGTGGTCTTCAATGACGAGGTACAGTTGATCGCACAGGAGATCATCCGTTGTAAGGCACTTGACCGGGTGAAGATTGGCCTTGACTTTTTTGATGCGAGTCTGAACCGTGTAGGTGCATATGTAGCCGGTGTGCGTGCAGCGCAGCTGGCATTCCTGTTTGCCCTGCTTGAACCTGCAGAAACCTTGAAAAAATATGAGGAATCTGACAATATATTTGAGCGGCTTGCCATGCTTGAAATCCTTAAAACCAAGCCTTTCGGTGCTGTATATGATTACTATTGCCTGCAACATAATGTGCCGGTAGCAGAGGCGTATATCCCCGAAATACAGGCCTATGAAAAAGAGGTGTTGTCAAAAAGAAAATAAACATGGCCCAGGAAGTTATTGCCGTATACGATATCGGAAAAACAAATAAAAAACTGCTTCTTTTTAACAAGGAGCTTGAACTGGTATTTGAAGAGGAGCAGGTGTTTGACGAATTGACCGACGAGGATGGATTTGCCTGCGATGATATTGGTAAGATCGAAACGTGGATGAAAACCAGCCTTGACCGGCTGTTTGCCAATGATCATTTCCTGGTAAAAGCGGCCAATATCACCACGTACGGCGCAAGCCTTGTGTATCTTGATGGTAGCGGTGAACGGCTCACACCGGTATATAATTACTTAAAACCCATGCCAGAAGGTGTGCTGAACGGGTTTTATGAGACCTGCGGTGGAATGGATGAATTCAGCAGGAAAACAGCATCTCCTGCCATGGGGATGCTTAATTCAGGACTGCAGATCTTGTGGCTGAAAAAAACCAGGCCCGGTGTGTTTTCTAAAGTAAAACATATTCTTCATTTACCCCAGTACCTTGCTTGCTGTCTGACAGGGAAAATAACGACCGAATATACATCCATCGGATGCCATACCGCCATGTGGGATTTTGATCAGCATCGTTACCACCAGTGGGTAACCAATGAAGGCATCAGTCTTCCTGAGCCTGTTGCAAACGACACCCTGTTTGAAACGGTTGGCGGGATAAACAAAACCATGTGCGGTATCGGTATTCACGACAGCTCTTCAAGCCTGGTTCCCTACCTGAAAGGTGATGATCAGGAGTTTATATTGTTGTCGACTGGCACCTGGGGGATATTCATGAATCCGTTTAATGATGAAATGCTGACCGCAGAGCAACTGAAAAGAGATACGCTCTGCTATATGAGTGTGAAACAAAGCCAGGTTAAGTCATCCCGTTTGTTCATGGGGTACATGCATGAAGTGAATGCCAGGAGATTGACGGATCACTTCGGGGTGGTGCCTGACAGCTATAAAGAGGTTAAGGCAAACAGAGCCGTGTTGTCAAAGCTTGAGGAACGGTTCAATGGCAAACGGCTGTTCTTTGCCGGGGGTGTTCCTGAGACTTTTGTTGATGAACTGACCGACCTTCATCTTTTTGATACTTTTGAGGAGGCATATCATCAGCTGATGAAAGACATTACCTCGCTGGCAATGGATTCTGTGAAGCTGGTCATCTCCCGTAAAGACAAGACATCCGGCATATACATTAGTGGGGGATTTGCCCGCAATGACCTGTTCGTTAGTCTGATGGCGAAGTATATGCCGGAAAAAAAGGTGTATACATCAGAGATTGACAATTCCACTGCACTTGGTGCTGCCATGGTTATATATGAAAAGGTGTTCAGACATCCGTTGCCTGCAACAGATCTGGGACTGAAAGCTGTGCGTTTTGAGCCTTAACAGTGCCTGTGCCCTTCCTGGCAGATCTGCAACAGCCCTGGTTTTGCATTTCTTTCTGACCTTACTGCTTTTCATCATGTGTCATTGTACAGTCAGCAACAAAAAACGAAATAGCTTATGAGCGGAATAATGAATTCCAGGATGATGCATCCGCGCGATCAGATTGTGCTGATCATTGACCGCATATACCGGCGTGGCATGACCACCACATCAGGAGGTAATATCTCCATCGCTGATGAAAATGGAGATATCTGGGTAACTCCGGCCGGTGTGGACAAGGGTTCGTTGAGGGCGGCTGACATCATGTGTGTGAAAAACGATGGAAGCATCATTGGTCCTCACCGTGCTTCGTCAGAATTCCCTTTTCACCAGGCAATATACAACAAACGCCCCGATGTTAGGGCCATTATTCATGCACATCCTCCCGCGCTGGTGTCTTTCAGCATTGTTCGCCAGATACCCGATACCAACATTGTTGCCCAGGCAAAATTTGTATGCGGTCCCATTGGCTATGCCCATTATGAGCTTCCGGGCAGCCGTGCTCTGGGTGAGAAAATTGCAGATGCCATGACTGTTCCCCATTCGGCCATCATCATGGAAAACCATGGCACAGTGGTAACAGGCCATAATGTGGCCGATGCGTTTCAACGGTTTGAAACACTTGAGTTTTGTGCACGAACGATCATTAAGGGACGATCCATTGGCAAGCCCGTTTATCTCACCAACGAACAAATTGAAATGTTTGAACACCAGAAGGGTGAATATTTTGAAGAGATGGACCTTGTAAGCCATCCTTCTGATGAAAGGGAGAAACGAAAGGAAGTATGCATGATCGTGGAGAGGGCATGCAGACAGGGACTGATGATCAGTTCTTATGGAACAGTGTCGGTACGCTGGCGCAACGATGACTTTCTCATTACCCCAACAAACGTGCAAAGGTGGGATCTGCAACCAGAAGACATTGTGCAGATAAGAGACGGACAACGTGAACCCGGAAAGTTTCCAAGCCGTGGTGCACAGCTGCATATGGAAATATATAAACGGTTCAGGGAAATTAACGCCATTATCATCACACAACCTCCCAACCTTATGGCATTTGGAATTACCAGGACCCATTTTAATGTCAGAACGATTCCAGAAAGCTGGATCTTTTTGCAGGATGTGGTGACTTTGCCCTTTGGTGCACAATTTAATGACTTTGATGGCGTTCTGAAAAGGCTCTCTGTTGACCGCCCTGCGATCATACTTGAAAATGATGCCGTGCTTATAACCGGAAATAGTCTGCTGCAGACATTCGACAGACTGGAGGTTGCAGAGTTTAGTGCAAAATCTGTTCTGCTCGGGTCATCTCTCGGCGATATGGTACCCATCAGTGATCAGCAAGTGGAAGAGCTAAGGAAGGCCTTCCTTTCTGTATAAAAACAACCGGGAATATTCGCTTAATTTATGCTTCCATAGCACCTAACCTCAAATTGACAAGACCAATATCGCATATCCGTAATTGTGTTTCCCAAAAAGTATAATACAAAAGCCGTATTGTGTATTGTTGCGGTATGCCTTTTGCGATACATTTACACTTTGTAAGAAATTGGTGTATTTTTTGTCGAAAATGCTTAAAACCAACAACTAATACAACATGGAAAACATTATTAAATCCGTCGCTTGCCAGATCCTGGTATTCTTATGTGTTGCAACAAGTCCGCTGTATGCACAGATCAATATATCCGGTACCATTAAAGATGGCAACACAGATGAGGGCCTTATTGGTGTTACTATTGCGATTCAGGGGACCCAGCGTGGGACAATAACAGATATTGATGGCAATTTTTCGCTCATCGTTTCCGGTGGTGATGCTGTACTGATTGTATCCTATATCGGTTACGTACGACAGGAGGTTGTTGTGGGCGACCAGGACTTTTTTGAGATATCCCTGATGCCTGCCATCAGTGAGTTGGGCGAGGTAACCGTAACGGCACAGGCACGCGGTCAGCGTCGCGCCATGCAAGAACAGATCCGGTCCAATACATTAATGAATGTGGTAGCACCCGACCGTTTGCAGGAGAATCCTGATGCCAATGCGGTGGAGGCCATTGGGAGGTTACCCGGCATCTCAGTACTCAGAGGAGGTGGCGAGGGACATGCCCTCGTTGTTCGCGGACTGGAACCCAAATATACCAATGTGACCCTTGGCGGGGTGCAAATGGCGGGGACCGGGGGATCGGGAGAGACCAACATATCGGGCATATCACAGTATATTTTGCAGGGGGTTGAGGTATACAAGGCGCTGACTCCCGATATGGAGGCAAATGCGGTGGGGGGCAGCATCAACCTTAGACTGAGGGAGTCGCCACGGGGACTGCAGTATAACCTGATGGCCCAGGGGGGGTATAACGACCTGAACAACTATTATGGTAATTATAAACTGCAGGGAGAGCTTAGCAACCGGTTTCTGAACGACAGGCTGGGGATGTTTGTTTCGGTAAATGCAGAGAGTGTTAACCGCGGCACACAGACGATGAGTGCAGGATACGGACTGGCAGCCGCTGAGGTTGACATTCTGCTGAATAATGTTGACCTCAACCAGATATCCACAACAAAACTCAGGCAGAACGCAATGGTTTCGCTGGATTATAACGTATCTCCGGGAACCAGCTTGAACTTGTACAGTATGTATTCTTACACACAGGATCAACACAGCCGGCAATCAAAGCACTACACCACCACCGGAGCTGGCAATATTGGTTATAATTTTCACTATAATCCCTACAGGAACACCGATATATGGCATTCAGCGCTCAGTGGGGAAACCAATCTTGGTTTCCTGGAGCTCGACTATGGTGTGGCTTATTCAGTGAGTACGATGGACGATCCGGATTCGCGAAGCTGGAATTACAGCTATCGGCGAATGCCCGTTAATGTTAGTTTCACCCATGAGCTAAGAAGACAGCATCCTGCCGATGTGATTAGACTGTATGCAGAAGTGGGTGATTCGCTGCACCTCCTGCGGCTTACTGGTTTTGATGTTTTTAAGGGTGAGACCACAGACAAAAACCTGACGGGTTATCTGAATGCAAAAGTACCATATGCCATTGGGGATTTCATAACCGGTTATGTGAAACTTGGAGGGACCTACAGGAACAGAACCCGCTATCAGGATTTCAATTCCGGCGGACAAAATATTGCGGCCAATCAGTTTGGACCTGTTGTTATTTCCGACAGTCTTGACTGGCTGGATCGCAGGGGCGACATGTTGCTCGCATCAGGAATGAATGATTATCAGATTCATAATTTCTTGCAGGGTCAGTTTAACTACGGCTGGTATTTTGATTTTGACAAACTGAACCAGATCACAGATGTCTGGTCGGATATCTCGGAGTATTACTTTAATCAGGGATCTGGTGTCTGGATGCCTATGTTTGGCGAAAAAAGCAAGATTGGGTTCTCACAAAATATTGCCGGCAGCATGATGAATGACCAGGATATTACTGAGCATTACGGGGCCGGATACCTGATGACTGAGATCAACCTTGGCAAATATGCCATGATCATGCCGGGTGTAAGGTACGAAAAGACAGATGCCAGCATGAATGGGTTTAAGGCTTTTCAACCAACCTTACCCGATCCCATTTATGAACCGCTTCCGGGTGATTCGACTGAGGCCACACGAGGCGATGAATTCCTGCTGCCCATGGTTCATTTGAGGGTCAGGCCGACAGACTGGGCATTTCTGCATTTTGCCTATACCAACTCCATCAGCCGCCCCGGCTTTAATGACATCTCACCCAACATTTACGTGAACACCGGTTTTTCTCCATTTACCTATACCGCAACCAATCCGGACCTCAAGGCGGAGAGGTGGGAGAATTATGATCTGCAGCTTACCTTCCATGGCAACAAAGCAGGTCTGGTCTCTGTCAGTGGGTTTCATAAAACCGTTCGCGATAAAATGTGGCACCGGAACTATCAGCGCCTGAGAGGGGATCCAATAATTGAACCGTTTCCGGATGCTTCGCTGGTCAATGTTACGGCCTGGGAGAACCATCAATACCCCATTTACCTGACTGGCCTGGAGTTTGAGGTGCAAACCTCGTTCTGGTATATGCCCAGGCCTTTTAACTATTTTACCATTTACGCCAATTATACCTATACCAAATCTGAAACCCAATACCCACTGTCATATGTGGAGAATATTATTCCATCTGAAGGGGGGCGGCCTGTCGCGACACGCATCGACACCACATCAACAGGTCCGATGCTGTTTCAGCCAACCCATATAACCAATTTGTCACTGGGTTTTAACAGGCAGGGGTTGAATATCTGGCTCTCATTTCAATATAATGGCGAGATTTTTACCGGGAAGAATGTAAGGGTTGAAGAGCTTGACCCGCTAAAGGCCCATTTCTACCGGTGGGATCTGCAGATTACCCAAAGATTGTCAGGGAGGCTCTCAGGGTTTGAGGTGATGGCCAACCTGGCCAACCTGAGCGACTTTACCGAGACATCCCGCCTTAGAGGCGACCCGCGGCCAACATATATAGAGAGTTATGGTTGGACTGCAGATGTGGGTATCAGGTACAGGTTTTCCAATTAACAGGTTTGATCATCAAAACAGGAAGGAGGTTATGAAAAAACCAGACTTTGTTACCATAAAATCATACTGATTACAAATTTCTTATTAACCAACACTAAAAAAAAGATGAAAAGAAAAACTACCATGTTATTCTTAGGAATTGTATTTCCTTTTTTAACGACTGGTCTTTATGCACAGGATGTTCTGGTGGTAGATCCGGGTGTGGGCACCCTGAATGCAGCCATTGCCGAACACGGTGGCAATAAGGTGTATGAGCTGAAAGCTGGCCAGTGGTATCAAATTGATGCCATTATTGAGAATGATGGTTATCATTTACAGATCATTGGAGAAGATCCGGGTGATGGTATGCCGGCTACACTTCAGACCAACGCTGATGCTACCGGCGCCGTTTTCAACAAGATGTTTGATGCAAAAGGGAACCTGACCCTGAAAAACATCTATTTTGTAAATGCCGACCTGACAGGGGTCGTTGGCGAACGTTTCATGGACCAGTCAGGTACTGATGCCCGGACCATCATCAACAATTGCGTATTGCATCCGGCGGCATGGGCCCTGGCCATAAGCCTTGAGTCTGGCAATAATAAGTTTTACTTCACCGACAACATTGCCGTCAGGCATGGGCACCAGTTGAATCCAAACTGTGGTCACTTCTTTGTTACAGGCCATTCAGGACTTGGGTTTGACACGCTCTATGTGGAGAACAACACCTTTGTCAGCATGGGCACCAACATGCATGCCGGAGAGTTTTCCACTATTCATCATAACTATAGCAGATGGAACCATAATACCATTATCCATCAGAAGAGCCAGATTGACTGGGCATCGCTCGAGAATGAATATTACTGGACCAACAACCTGATGTTCGATGTGCAGACACAGCCCTGGGCTGTAACCTGGCAACCTATGCCCGGTCATCATGCTGACAAGCCAAAGCCATCGCTGATCTATGCCGACACCATTCCCGGTGAGGCTATGCCATCAAGCAGGATACAATACGTACAGTATAACCTGCATTACAGGAATCCCGGATTCTATGCATTGATAGACGAATTGAACGAACTGGCGGTTGAACTGGATAAGCCCCAGATGTATCTGATGCCCCTGCTATGGCCCGAAGATTCAGCCGAAGTCTCCAGAGAGGTATCTTTCTTCCATGATGATGAGAATTTCCCGAAATGGAAGTATGGAAACACATATTACGGAGTCGATCCCCTGTTTGAGGATGAGCGCATCTATGAGCATTCCGATTGGCTTGTTGAATGGACAAGACCAGCCAGTATGCAACATGCAATGGGTTTGCCGGCTGATCAAGTGCCTCCCACTTCAGAGTGGACACAATGGCACTGGATCCCGGATGATGACATCTCTCTCAACGAAACATGGCCCGTTTTTAACGGCAGGTATACCAATCCTGAGATTTTGACTGCCTCGATCGCTGGATTGCCTTTGGGTGACCTGAACTGGTTCCCTGAAGCAAAGGCCATATGGGAACAATACAAGGATCTGATCGATGATCACATGAGGGCAGCAAATGAAGAACGTCTGTTGGTCACTTCTTCAGAAGAAGGGGTGCGTATGGAACCTGGTGTCTTTGTCTATCCAAACCCGGCCCGGGATATCATCCGGATCAGCCAGCAAGCCGACCTGGTTGAAGTGTACAGCATTACCGGGAGTTTGTTAAAAACAGAACGCGCAACCACGCAGGTCAATTTGATTGAGTTGCCCACTGGTGTTTATTTTGTAAAGGTACATACTGGCAACAGCATATCTTCACACAAAATAGTTTTATCAAGATAGGTTAGTAACAAAAAGCGTTTTTTCTGGTTTTTGGTTTTGCACAGCAGTTCTTGTTTTATAACAGAACTGCTGTGTTTTTTCAGTCACGAAAATCAAGGAAGGAAAAGAGGGAGGTCTCCGGACAAACGCTTGAATAACACATATTCAGACATGAGACAATTATTTTTAATATCGGTGTGGTTTCTTTTTACGAACATCTGTTGTCTGACCGCCCAGAACCTGGTCAATGATCCATATTTATCTGAATACAGGCAAGGTCTTGAGGAACTGGACAAGTTGATGCGCAAGGGCATTATGATTGAACCTGTTTCCGGACTGGAATACTTTACCGGTTATGAATATAAGACCCTGTATGACTGGGACCAGTTCTTTGAAGCGATCGTACAGATCTACATGGGATGGCCGCCTGACTATATAAAAAACGGTGTCATTATTATGCTTCAGAACCAGCAGGAAGATGGATTTATTTCGAGGTCGGTGCCCAGTAACGAATGGCACGACCCTGAACATACAAAACCTTTTCTTGCACAAACTGCGTTACTTGTCCATGCAGCTTATGGTGAACACGAATGGATAACCAATGACACATATTTGCAAAAACTTAAGAAATATCTGGATTATTGGTTGTTCGATATGGATGATAATGGAAATGGTTTGAGTGTTTGGATGAGTGCACCGCACACGGGTATGGACAACCAACATGAGCGGGCTGGTTTTTGGCTGGATCGGAATTGCGAGGGGGTGGATCTGAACTCATACCTGGTGAGAGAAACCAGGGCTTTTGCCCATCTTGCCAGTCTGGCGGGTAACGATGAGCTGGCAAAAGAGTACCTGCAGCTGGCTGAAGAAAGAAAACATGCCATCAGGGAATATTTGTGGGATGAAGAAGATGGGTTTTTTTATGACCGGAAAATGGACAAAAACAAGCCAATTGCTGAAACATACTGGATCTGGGCTCCGGGAAACACCCGTTCGCAGGATCAGTGGAAGATTCCCGTGAGGTATATCGGAGCATTTGCCACCCTGTGGGCTGGTGTGGCAACAGAAGAACAGGCCAGGACCATGGTGATGAACTACCTTACCAATCCGCGTGAATTCTGGACACCCTACCCACTGGCTGTACTGTCAAAATCAGAACCCTGGTACAGCACCATCTTGTTGCCGGCAGACAATGGATGCAGCTGGCGTGCAAATACGTGGATGCCTGCAAATTATATGGTATACCACGGACTGAAATGGTATGGGTATGATGAGATCGCATCTGTGCTTGCACAGCGCACACATGAGTTGATGGAACATGCAGGAAATCGTGAGTATTATTGTTCTGAAACAGGCAATGGTGTCGGACTTGATCCTTTTTGGGGATGGAGCCTGTTGGGCTACTTTTTTATGATGGAAGAATCGGTTGACTGGAATGTGCATTTTCAATGGTAATTGAAATCCCTTTTGCAAACCATAAGTATTCGATGAATGAAAAAAACAGTGACTGGCTTTTGCCTGGCACTGTTTTTTTCGCCACAGATCATTAATTGCGTCAGCATGATCATCTTTTGTCGGGAACGGATCCTTTCGGTTTGGCGTTGGGAAGGGATCTGTCCGATTCTGGATGATCTGTTGGCAGTTGTTGGAGCTGGTTATTTTCTGACCACCACTTTTTTCTCCCTGTGTTTGAAGTACAGGTACATGAATGCGAGGGTCAATGCCACTGTCAGTATGATTACATATCTTAGTGACGCAGCCCCTGCCGTAAGGTGGTCTCCATATTTGACTAGGTTGATGTCATAAATATATCCCAGTGTTGGCTGTGCAATGGCCGCTCCAAGAAAACCAAGTCCCCCCATGATCGCCAGTCCCAATGCGCCGCTATTGGGGATTTTTTCTGCAACCACGCCAAGCATGTTCGGCCAGAAGTAGGCAACTCCAAGTGCAAAAACAGTTGCGGAAGCAAAGCTCCACCACCCTGCAGAAACACTCAGCAGCCATAAGCCGATTCCTGAGATGATGGCTGAAAGCAGCAACACACCGACCGATGATAATTTATGTACAATTGGTCCTGCAAAAAGGCGTGCCAGTGCCATCACCGCCGACACCCAGACAAGGATGAGGATTCCTGGAGCCCTGACTGTTTCAAGTAATGCTGCGATCCACTGATTGGTGCCCAGCTCGGTGGCAGCAGTAAAGAGCATGAAGAATGCCATAAATAAGAACAGGGGTGAAACACAGGCTTTCAGCATCTCTTTATAGGTAACACCTGCGGCAACTCTTTCGGTTTGCGGAAACTTGATCCCAAGGAACATCAGACCGTAAACAAGCGTTGGAATGATCATGCCCACTGTCTGCAGCCGCCACCCATATCCGGCCATATTCAAGAAGTAAACAAGCAGTCCGCCAATTACAATACCTGCAGGGAACCACATATGAAACCTGTTTAGCTTTGCCGTTTTATCGTCTGGATACAAAGCGGTTACAAGGGGATTGCAGCCAGCTTCAACACTTCCGTTTGCCAGTCCGATCAGTAAGGTGGAAAAGAACAAGGTCCAGAATCCCGTGGCAAAAACGGTCATCACAAGTCCGGCAATATGGGCAACAAAGGCAATGGCAACAACCCGTCCCATCCCGATAATGTCAACAAGCGGACCCAGTAGCAGCATAGCCACGGTAAAGCCCCAGAATGCAGTACCCACTATCCATCCCACTTCTATACCGGTCAGGTTGAATTCCTCCATCCAGGGACCGATAAACCCACCCCTTGTCCCGAAAGACATAGCAGTAACAACCAATGCCAGACAGCTGGCATTGAATAAAATCGTTTTTTTTCTCTTTTCCATAGTCATTTGTAGTTTATTAATAATAAAAGTAGCTTTGCAAAGAAAACAATCAGCAGTCTCGTACAAGCTCTCTTGCTGCATCTCTTTTTGAGAGGGTTTCTTTTTCATACCTTTGAACCTCTGCTATATAATCAGTACCTACGGGAACATCTTCAGTCAGGCAGTAGTAATCCCATACAGCTCCGAAAGGCATTGACTTGGATTCTTCCAGTAATGCAAGGCGCTCAAAATATTGCCCGTTTTCGTCAAATTCACGCAGCTTGTCGACAGGGCTGAGCAGGGCCAGCAGTATGGCCTTTTGTGCTGCCCTGACCCCGGTAACATAGGCCCCGATCCTGTTAATACTGGCATCAAAAAAGTCCAGGCCCACATTTACCCTGTCCATTTTGCCGGCCCAGGCGATCTCCTCAAACAATGCCCTGACCTCATCGTTCAGCGTAACCACATGATCACTGTCCCATCGAACCGAACGGGTAACATGCAGCAACAGTTCGGGCATGAACTGTAACAAGGCCGATACTTTGTCAGATACCTGTTCTGTCGGGTGGTAATGCCCGATGTCGAGACAAAGGATCATCTTGTTCTGCATGGAATAAGAGAGGTAAAACTCGTGTGATCCAACGGTATATGCCTCATATCCAATGCCGAAGAGCTTTGCTTCCAGGGTGTCAACCATATATTGCGGATCATGCCTTACCGTGAAGATCCTGTCGAGTGAATCTTTAAGCAACTCACGGTGTTTGTAACGGTTAACAGTCAGATCTTTCGACCCGTCAGGTATCCATATGTTGTGCATGCAGCGTGTTCCGAGCTCTTTACCAAACCAGGCAGCGATTTCTCTGCATTTTTGAATATGTTCGATCCAGAATGCCCGGATAACAGGATTATGATTGGACAGTGTAAATCCGGAGTTTGCCTTGGGGTGAGAAAATAACGTACAGTTAAAATCCATTCCAATACCCAGGCTTTTGGCCCAGTTGACCCAGCTTTCAAAATGCCTTGTGTCAATCCTGTTCCTTTCTGCAGTACCTGACCGGAAGTCCCCATAGATCGAATGAAGGTTCAGGCGTTGTCTCCCTGGCAGCAGTGACATGGCAATGATGATATCCTGCTGCACCTGCTCAATCGTGGTAGCTTTTCCCAGGTAGTTTCCGGTTGCCTGGATGCCACCGTCAAGACCAATTCCCCTGTTCTCGAAACCATTCACATCGTCTGCCTGCCAGCAGTGCATGCTGATGGTCGTTGAATCCAGCTTTTTCAATGCCGCATCGGTATCGGTCCCCAGTCCGGCATACTTTTCTTTTGCCAACTCGTATGCTTTGGTGATGTTTCCGCTCTTTTTCATTTTGTGCGAAGTTATTTGCACTCAATTGCTTATTTCATAAAGAAGACTTCTTCTAACGGAATGGTAACAGGAGAATGGTCATCGTTTGTTTCCATGATGTCGGACATATACCGCCACCATTTCTTTACCACCGGGTTGCTGCCAAGGTCCTGTGATGAACGCTCGCTGCTTTGTTTCTGACAGGCAAAAAGGGTGTTTGTCTCCTCATCAAGAAAGATAGAATAATCAGAAACCCCCGTCTGCCTGATCAGCTCTTCAAGTTCTGGCCAGATTGCTGAATGCCTTTTCTTATATTCCTCCCGGAACCCGGGTTTCAACTTCATTTTAAATCCAAATCGCTTCATTGTACTGTAATTATTGTATGATCACTATCCGCCCAAAATTATGGTGTTTGCTGCCTCCCATCAATGCATCATATGGGAATAGCTTTATACTTTTTGATAAAAGTTCTTCCGGCCTGGAACTTCCAGCTTGCGCAGCAACTGGAAGCTTCCTTTCTCCGGAAGCTGGAAGTCCCTTCGGGAGCTTCCAGTTCCTTCGGCCTAGAACTTCCAGCTTGCGCAGCAACTGGAAGCTTCCAGGTTTGGGTTTTATCAAAAAGTATAAATATTGTATCGTTTTGTGTATTGTTTACCGGCAGGCTCCTGAATATTTTTACAACCTGGTTTTTTACATTTTCTAATGATTGTGTGTGAACCGGCACATGACAATTAATAAACCGGCGCACAGGACAATGATCATCGCGTTGGACGGTTGCCCGTGGTGCACAGGCAAAAGACCGGTTCATTAGTCCGGAATACAGATAACCAAAATAAAAAGAGATGAACAGAAAACCATTGAGATTGTTTGCCATTGGCATTATTGGATTAATTATTTTTCCTGGTTGTACAGGAGCGCCTGAAAAGAACAGTTGGAGATACGATGGACCCCCCGAAGGCAGGTCGGAGATAGTGCGGGAATATCTCAGTCCGGCAGCCATCATATGGACATCTGATGATAGCGGAAGAACCATTATCAATGCCGAAGCACTACTGGAGGAAGGAACCGGTCAGGCTGATCTGGTGGGGGCCAACTTGTGCACCATGATCGGCAGTGAAGGGAACAATCCAGCCATCCTGCTTGATTTTGGGATGAATTTAAATGGTGGCATTGAGATTGTGACGGGGATGTGGGAAAACCATGACCCGATTAGAGTCAGGATAACCCTCGGAGAATCGGTAAGTGAGGCCATGAGCCGTGTAGAAACATCAACGGCGACAAATGACCATGCAATGCGCGATTTTGAGATTATGTTGCCCTGGTTGGGCAAAATTGAGGTAGGCAACAGCGGCTTTCGTTTTGCCAAAATTGAATTGGTCGATACTGATCGCGTGCTTGACCTGAAGGAGGTCAGGGCCATATACATTTACAGGGACATCCCATACCTGGGGTCGTTTCAATCTAATGATGACAGGCTGAATCAGATATGGCAAACAGGTGCGTATACTGTGCATCTGAACATGCAGGAATACCTTTGGGATGGGATTAAACGCGACCGGCTGGTTTGGGTTGGCGATTTACATCCCGAGGTGAAATCCATCCTTGCAGTATTTGGTTACAACGAAGTGGTACCCCTTAGTATGGACCTGATCCGGCAGATCACGACACTCCCTGAGTGGATGAACGGGATCAGCTCTTATTCTATGTGGTGGATACTTATTCATTATGAGTGGTATATGCATACCGGTGATATCGACTATCTTGCCGGACACCGGGAATACATCTTTGATCTGCTGGAAGTTCTTAGCCGGCATGTTGACAGCGATGGCAGGGAAATACTCGATGGTCACCGGTTTCTTGACTGGCCCACAAGTCCGAATGAACAGGCTGTTCACGCAGGTTTGCAGGCCATGATGGTGATGACTTTTGATGTCGGGACAAAAATTGCAGATATCTTCGGTGAAACGGAGAAAAGAGATGCGTTTCTTAATACCCGTTCACTATTAGAGAACCACGTTCCCTGTCCGAACCAGAACAAGTCTGCGGGCGCGTTGCTTGCGTTGTCAGGACTGGCGGATGCGGAAGCTATGAATGATACGTTGCTGGCTGTGAACAGTCATGAAGGGATCTCTACGTTTTATGGGTATTATGTGCTTAAAGCCAGGGCTATGGCTGGAGATTATACCGGGGCCATGGAGGTTATCAGGGACTACTGGGGTGGGATGCTCGACTTGGGTGCAACAACCTTTTGGGAACATTTTGACCTGTCGTGGATGGAAAACGCCGGACGGATCGATGAGATCACACCAGAGGGAAAAATTGATGTGCATGCTACCTATGGCGATTTTTGCTACGTCGGACTGCGGCACAGTTTATG
This sequence comes from Bacteroidales bacterium, assembly GCA_003559735.1. GTDB lineage: Bacteria > Bacteroidota > Bacteroidia > Bacteroidales > UBA7960 > PUPG01. The sequence goes on from PWKN01000087.1 coordinate 17,362, forward strand.
CCATGGCTGGGCATCAGGACCCACTGCATGGTTGTCGGAATACGTGTTGGGTATCAGGGTTTTAGAGCCTGGTTTCAAAACGGTGCTGATCGATCCAAACCTTGGAGACCTGGAATGGGTGGAAGGGACATATCCAACGCCTTACGGCCTGATTCACGTGCGGCATGAAAAAGATAAAGATGGACGCATCCATTCTGAAGTGAATGCGCCCAGGGAAGTGAACATTGTTTACCACCAATGACCATGGGTGGAAACGGGCGAATCAGGATTCTGTCATCATATAAAAATACACCAGACAGTGATTTTTAAGAGGGAAATAGTCCACAATACAAAATTGAGTCCATCAAATTGAGATGAACACGGTATTTTGGAAAATTCGCCATGCAACTTGCAGAAATCGAAGTAATAAGAGAATAAAAAAACACAGCATGCGAAACACTATGAATGATACCAGACAGAAAGTTGTACTTTCTTTGTTGCTGGTTTTTGCGTCTCCCGTTGTTATAGGACAGGATCCTCCTCACTATCGAAGAGCCGATTATGTGAACGAATCTGTTGGTTTAAACAATGAACACATCACTGTTAATGTACACAAACGATCTGAAGGATGGGGCTGGGCAGAGGTTTTTACCTCGTCAGGAAAACTGATGGCTGTAATGGAACACCTGGGTGAGATTATGTTCAGGGATCAGGACATTCCGGCCCGTTTTGCAGCCAGTGCATACACAAAAATTGCCGGTGATGATGGAGAAAGTCTTGTATTCCAGGTTGAATCGGTTGTCATACGTGATAAACTCAAAGGGACTTCGTTTGAAAACTGGATGAGGTACCCCTATACAGAACCGGCCATCAAGGGTGAGGTTACCATCACCCTGGCTAAAGATCAGCCCATGATCAGACTTTCCTATAACCTGGAGGCAACAGGCAATTATTATGCAAGATACATACGTGGTCCGTGGCTGAAAGTGGGGGAAGCATCCTTTGGCATTGACAAGGAGGATGCCATATTGCCTGGAGTGGAGTGGGCAATAAACGATGAATGGACAAGTGGGACCGACTGGTTTAAGGATCCCTGGGCACTGAGGGTGGCACCCCATCCCAATATGGTGGCCATCCCCCTGATGGCCATAAGTCATGGGGGAGATGCCATATCGATGTCGTGGGACCCCCTGCAGGTAGCTACCCGGTGGTTTAATTACAGGGACCATGTCCAACAACCGGTTTTTGCCGCACCCAACTTTATTGACAGGATGAACAACAACATCATGGGACTAATGGTACCGGATGCCACGGTTGAAGGGCATGAAAATGAAGTGTATGCAAGGAACCCGCTTGAACTGAAAATCGGACAGTCGATCTGGTTTGATGCTGAAGTATGGATTACCCCAGGCAGCAGTTTAGATGCAGTTACAGGATGGGTCAGCCGTAATGGTCTGCCCAGACCTCCCGGGCCGAGGTGGCCTTATGAAGAGACGCTCGACAGGATCGCAGGCGCATACAATACCCATTTTTGGCACGAAGGACAGGGTTTTGGTATACTGCAAAGGGAAGAAGACAGAATAAGGCCAAATGTACCTGGCTTTATGGAACGGTATATTTCTGAAAATGAGGGCAGCAAGTTGGCAGATGAACTGAGGCAAAAGGTAAACTGGACCCTGGAAAAAACAGGTGCCGGAAGGCAGGGAGATGCTGATCGTACTGCAGCATTGATCAACAGGGCAGAAACCCTGCTTGAGCTGCAGCAGGAAGATGGCTCTTTCAGGTTTGATCCGCATGGATGGCATTACAGGAAGGATGACTTTATCGTGGCGGCTTCTATTGTTGAGCCGATGGGACTGCCAAATGATACGGCACTTGAGATCGTTATCTCACCGGCACTGGAGCTGCTCGATATTGCACGGGAAACAGATCTTGAACAATATGCCGTTGCTGCCAGGCGGGCATTTGATTATTGTATGCACATGCAAAGGCCTGACGGCGGAGACTTTTGGGAAACCCCTATCCATGCTGCCAATTTACTGGCTGCCGGTAATGCAGCCATCGGCTATTATGAAGCATATAGAACGTTTGCAGACACGCGTTACCTGGAAAAATCCATTCACTTCATACGGTCATTAATACCATTCACCCACCTGTGGGAACCCAATGACATTCCCATGCGCTACAATACTAAGCCGGTGTTTAGTTCGAGCGACTGGTATTTTGCCAATTGGGTTAGAGACCATGTGCAATGGGAGGTGCTGAGTGTGTTTGCACGTTCATCGGTCAGGGGGATCTTTTGGGGAGATATTGACGGGGAAATTGACTGGGACCGCTTCCATGAAGGAATCACCCTTGCAGCCGTGCGCTGGCTGAACCTGCAGGAAGAAAGAAAATGGAGACCCCATAACCTTCCTGAAACATATGAAGCCTATTTAAACGGTGCGTATGATTATTGCTACCCTGATACACACAACAGTATTACGGGTAACTATGGTGGTATGTTTATCATGCCCGATCCGATCGCGGTAAATATCCAGGCAGTGCTTGACCGAAAAAGGAGTCGCGAATAATGAACAATAATTACAGTTTGTTGCCTGCAAGATAATTAAAGTTATAATATTTAAATGAAAGCATTATGTTAAAAAATAAAATTGTATCACGTCAGTCATTCATCGTATTGTTTCTGTTGCCGCTGTTTTTCGGACTGCATTGTACCGGGCCGGAAAAGATGTCGCAACAGGAATTTGATGGTTTTCAGCGGGCATTTGCCGTTCCGCACGACACCAATGTGGTTTGGTGTTATTATTACTGGATTGGAGATGATATTTCCAAATACGGGGTTACAAAAGACATGGAGGCGATGAAGGAATTTGGGATAGGTGCTGCGTTGATTGGAAACATCAATCCCGACGAAGTAGACGGACCAGTTCCTTTGTTTAGTGACAAATGGTGGGATATTATGGTGCATGCCGTGAATGAAGGCCACCGCCTGGGGATTGATGTTGGATTCTTTAACTGTCCGGGCTGGAGCCAGAGTGGTGGACCATGGGTCGATTATGATATGGCCATGCGGCACCTGGTTTATTCCGAAACAAGCCTGTCGGGACCAAAAAATGCTGACATCATCCTGGAACAACCAGCTGATGAATTTCAGGACACCTATGTGTTGGCTTTCCGGACACCAAAAGGGGAGGATGTCTTTTTAAGCGATAAAAATGCATCTGTGCATGTCACGCCACCAGTTAGCGATCCGCACAGGTTGATAGACAATGATCTTACTACTGCCGCCCTTTTTGACACGGGCCATGACGGCAACCATACGATTACCATAACTGCTGACACTCCGTTGGATCTCCGAAGTATCGTCCTCCACCCTGCCTTGCCGCAATTTAAATGTGAAGTGGAACTCATGGCATGGGAAGATGGCGGTTTCAGAACCATCCGGTCTTTTACTTTTGACCGCAGCAATTTGAGTGAACAGGTGGGTCCGGTTACACACGGACCGTTGGCACTGGCTTTGCCCGAAACCAGGTCCGGACGCTTCAGATTAAGGGTAACAGAACTTGAATCTGGTGCGCAGAGGGCAGGCTTTTCGCAAATAACATTGTCTGAAAGAGCAGTATTTCAGGAATATATAGAAAAAACACTTGGAAAAATGGATCCAACTCCATTCCCTGAGCATGATGCCTATTTTTGGGATATGCAAGAGGAGATAACAGACCACGAACTGATTGTTGAGGAGGTTGTGGACCTTACTGACAGGATGGATGAAAGCGGACGCCTTACCTGGGATGTGCCTGAGGGGCGGTGGACGGTTATACGGACAGGAATGACCCCTACCAGGACAATGAATGCACCTGCTGCGCCCCAGGGAAAGGGCTATGAAATTGACAAGATGAGTGCGGAGCTGATCCGCTACCATTTTGAACAGTTCATGGGAGAGATCATCAGGAGGATCCCGGAAGAGAGTCTGCCGGCACTCAAGTATACCATTGCCGACAGCTATGAGATGGGGTCGCAGAACTGGACTGATGACTTTGAGGTGTTGTTTGAGGAAAAATTTGGCTACGATCCTGTGAAATACCTGCCTGTGTACTCCGGTCGTATTGTTGGGAGTGTGGAAGAGTCGGAACGGTTTTTATGGGACATGAGAAGGGCCGTGGCCGATGATATCGCTTATGAATATGTCCGCGGATTGCGGGAGGTCAGCAACGAACACAACCTGAAATTATGGCTCGAGAACTACGGGCACTGGGGATTCCCTGCTGAATTCCTTATGTATGGCGGACAATCAGATATTGTTGCCGGTGAATTCTGGAATGAGGGACGCCTTGGCGATACTGAATGCAAGGCCGCTTCATCTGCTGCAAACATATATGGTCAGCCGTTTACCTCCGGTGAGGTGTTTACAGCAGCATGGAGAGCCTATACGAGGCATCCTGCGTTGCTGAAAAGACGGGGCGACTGGAGCTTCACCGAGGGCATCAACCATTTCGTGCTTCATTTGTACATCCAACAGCCGGATGATGAACGGATACCGGGAATTAATGCAGACTTCTCAACTGAGTTTAACAGGCACAACACCTGGTTTGAGCAAGGCAGGCATTGGGTCGATTACATGCGCCGGGCACAGCATATGCTTCAAAAGGGAATGTACGTGGCAGATGTCCTCTACTTTATCGGTGAGGATGTGCCAAGAATGTCAGGACACCAGGACAATCCGTTGCCCCCTGGTTATTCTTATGATTATGTAAATGCAGAAGTGATCCTTACGCGTCTTGATGTGGAAAACGGCAGTTTCATTTTGCCTGACGGCATGTCTTACAACCTGCTGGTCCTCCCTGACAGGGAAACCATGCGCCCCCATGTCCTGGCTCAAATTGAAGAATTTGTAAAAAAGGGAGGCACAGTATTGGGGCCAAGGCCCGTCAGATCTCCAAGCCTTGAAAATTATCCCCATTCTGACGAAGAACTTAAACGCATTGCTGCACGATTATGGGATGGTGACTATGTGGATGGAAAACTGATCAACCAACACGGGAAAGGGCTTTTACTCGATGGCATGACTGTTCAGGAAGCACTCGACCTGATCGGTATTCCAAAAGACCTTGACCTGGGCGATAACACCGATGTGTTGTGGCTGCACAGGACCAGTCCTGGCATGGAAATATATTTCCTGACCAATCAAACTGATGATGTTGTTGCTGTCGACCCTGTATTCCGGGTCGAAGGCTTAAAACCACAGCTGTGGAATGGTGTGACAGGCGAGATCAGAAAACTGAACGATTATACCGTAACAGAGGGTGGAACACAGGTGCCATTGAGGTTTAATCCGTTGGAAAGCTGGTATGTCGTATTCACCAACCACCAGAACGAAGCAGTGTCAAGTGGTTATGGCGCGAATTTTCCAGATGCACAAAAATTGCTGGATGTTGATGGTACCTGGAAGGTCGACTTTCATAATAAGGAAACAGGACCGGATGAGTCATTGGTTCTGAACGCGCTTTCTGACTGGACAGATGCCAGTGATCACCGCATAAAGTATTATTCGGGTACGGCAACCTACAGGACAACTTTTACAGTTGATGAGGTTCCCGGACAGGGTGACGTCTTCATCAATCTTGGCGATGTGGGGGTGATGGCAGAGGTTACACTTAATGGTGCATTTCTGGGCGGAGCATGGATATCACCATTTACCTACGCCGTTGGCGATCACCTGAAGCAGGGAGAGAATACACTTGAAGTGGAAGTGGTTAATGTGTGGCGGAACAGAATGATCAAAGACCTGATGTTGCCTGAAGAAGAAAGAAAGACGTGGTTTATTGCACATGATATTGTTCCCGGCGAACATCCGCCATCGGCCGGGTTGCTCGGACCTGTGCGGCTTGAGATCGTTCGTTAAAAAATAACGCTTATCTTTATCTCAAAACCTGCATTCAACCTTGTTTGTTGGGTTTATCCGTGCATGCAGCTTGTGGCCGGCAGATTTGAGAAGCGTCACAGTGATTGCGTATGTTGCTTGATTAATAATAATAAGAATTGGTTAATGATGGGAATACACAAAAGAATCGTTTTGTTGCTTGTAATGGTATGTTTTCTTCTCCCTGCCTATGGCATCAAGGAGGGCTCTGGCTCAGTGAGGCCGGTGCCTCAACCGGAGCGGAGGGTGGGGATTGCCTATACACTATGGATGGATTGTGATATGTGGAATGACACATGGGGTACTGCCCTGCTTGGCCGGTATGATTCAAGAGACCGCAGGATCATCAGGAAGCATGCAGAATGGCTTGTTGATGCTGGTGTTGACTTTATATGGATTGATTGGTCAAACCAGATCAATTACGATCCGGAAGAGCTATGGGATGGTGGCAGGCAGGACCTTATTGAAGATGCCACAGCCATACTGTTTGATGAATACAGCAAATTGGAGAAACATCCGAAAATAAGCATTTTTATTGGTGTAACCGGAGCCCCGGAGGCTGCTTATGACGGAAGGTTACAAAAGAAAGCCGACCAGGTGTATGCACAGTATGTGGATAATCCCCAGTACAGGGAGATGTGGGAAGTTCACGAGGGGAAACCATTGCTGGTAGTATATGTAAATACACCATCACCCTGGCAGGATGGTGTTCCCGTTTGGGACGATGACCGGTTTACAGTACGGTGGATGACTGGCTATGTCTCTGAGCAAACCAATTTGGTTACCAGCGACAGGATCAGTACATTTGGTTATTGGTCCTGGGAGGACAGGGGACTGCAAACGTATCCTGTTGTGGACGATTACCCGGAGGCGATGGTTATCAATGCATCAACAAGAAAACAATTGCCTTCTGGTCCATATACCTATATACCGGAAAAGGGCAGAAGGGATGGCAGAACATTCAGGGAGTCATGGGCCAGGGCAAGGGAAATCGGTCCGAAATATGCCATGGTCGTATCGTGGAATGAGTGGGTCACCGGCGAGCAACCATCTGCTGAAGTAAGTAAGGACATCGAACCATCTGTTGAGTTTGGCACATTATACCTAGATATCTTAAAAGAAGAGATCAAACGCTTCAAGGGAGGGGCCGTTCATGAACAAAAAAGCCGGGGGACTTTTGTTGATCCACGCGACCAAACGACTTACAGGTATGTTAAGATAGGTGAACTTTGGTGGATGGCTGAGAATCTTGCATATAAGCCTGGCACGGGAAATGTTTGGATGTATGACAACAATGAAGCATATCTGCCGGACTTTGGTTATCTGTATGATTGGGAAGCAGCCAACAATGTATGTCCGCCAGACTGGCGCATGCCAACCATTGAAGATTGGGAAGCACTCATTGCGATTGCGGGCGCGGAGGCAGAACACAGACTCAAGGCAAACAACGGGTGGAGTTCCAATAACGGTAATGATCACTATGGGTTCAACGCTTTGCCGGGAGGGATCCGGCGGATTCATGGCGACTATCTGAATATGGGCGATGGCGGTTTTTGGTGGAGTGCAACCGAATATACCGGCAATACAGCTTTTTATTATTGCCTCAGGAATAATGCCGACCAGGTTTTAAGCAACCATATCTACAAGAAAACCGGGTTGTCCGTTCGTTGTGTCAGGAACCCGGCTCGGTAAAGGGTTGCTGTATGTATAAAGATCAAGTCCTTACACACCGGTCTTTGCAAACTCGCTGGGCAGTAAGCCGAATTGTTCCTGAAAGCATTTCGAAAAATAGGATGGTGTATTGAACCCGACTTTGTCGCATATCTCATTGATGCGGTAGTCGCCGTTCCTGATGAGTTCAGCGGCTTTCTTGAGCTTGATGATCTTGATGTAGTCATTGGGTGTGACACCAGAGATTGCCTTAAGCTTCTTGTGCAGACTTGACCGGCTTATATTGTTGGCCCTGGCAAGGTCTTCGGTGGCAAAATCAGGATTGTCGATGTTGGTGTGGATGATCTCGTCAATTGTATCAAGAAATCGTTTGTCGGCTTTTGAAGAGGTTATTTCACTTGTTTTTACAAAAGGGAGCTGGGAAAACTTGGTTTTCAGTTTTGCCCGGGTCTTTAAAACGTTTTTTATCAGTACTGAGAGGTATTTCAACGAAAATGGTTTTTCAACATAGGCATCTGCCCCAATCTCGGTGCTGTTAATTTTTGTGTCGAGCGTTGTTTTTCCTGTGAAAATGATAATGGGGATATGGCTGGTTTCAAAATTGTTCTTTACGTATTTACAAAACTCTATTCCATCCATTTCTGGCATCATGATATCGGAGATGATCATGTCAAAGTCTCGCTCCTTTAAAAGGTCAAGAGCCTGCAAGCCGTTGGCGGCAAGACTTATGTTGTACTGGTACTGAAAATGCTTTCTCAAAAACTGCCTTAAGTCATCATTGTCCTCAACTATCAAGATTTCGGGATTTCCGGAGCTGATAACAATCTCCTTGCTGTCATCCTTCTGGTGGTGCAATTCGTAAGACAGGTCGTCTATAATGTGTTTTTCGATGGTCGAGATCAGCTGTGCTTGTTTGTCTTCATCCAGGCCATTTTTTCCGGGGTGTTGTTTTACAAGCGGAATACGAACGGTAAAGGTGGCACCCTTGTCAGGTTCAGATACAACCAGCAACTTGCCGTTATGTGATTCGATCAGCGATCTGGCAAAGCTCAATCCCAGTCCGATACCTGATAGGGCATCCTTTTTCTTTCTGTTTGCACCCACCTGGTAAAAAGGATCAAATATTGCATCATGATATTCTTTATCGATGCCAATGCCATCATCTGCAACAACGATTTCAATAGAGTGTTCATCATCCGGTAATGCGCTGGTTTCTTTGGGGACATGCACGATCAGCTCGATGCGCTTGTTTGTGTATTTAAAAGCATTTGTCAGCAAATTGCAAACAACTTTAATGATCACTTCCGCATCGAGGGTGGCATTAAAGTATCCGGCATTGGACCTGAATGTGAAGTCAATGTCTTTCTTTTTTGCCAGCTGGGTAAAGCTTACAAATAATTCGCGGATGAGTTCAACAGCATCGACAGGTGCATAATTGAGCTCATGTGCCTTTTTGTCAATTTTCCTGAAGTCCATCAACTGATTAACCAGGTTAAACAAACGGTTAACGTGTTTGTTGATCAAACGGTATTCTTCAGGAGTTTCAGCCGGCCCTTTGTGGCTGGCCATGAGTCTCTCTACAGGACCATTGATCAGCATAAGGGGAGTCTTGATCTCATGTGCGATATTGGTGAAAAAGTCAATTTTCAGATTGGCGATCTCTTTTTCTTTTTGCAGGTTCAACTCCATGATTTTTCTCTTGTTTCTTCTGTTGGCAGAGTTATTCATGTACCATGCAAAAAAGAAAAGTGATGACGCAACCAGCAGCAAGTAAACAGTATATGCCCAGTTTGTTTTCCAGAATGGCGGGAGGATGGTAATGTCCAATGATACGGGGTTTTCGTTGAATACCCCGTCATTGTTGGAAGCCCTTATGTGAAAAGTATAATTCCCCGCAGGAAGATTGGAGAAAGATACTTCATTCTGGTTATGCAGGGTGATCCACTCTTTGTCACGCCCTTCAAGCATATACTCATAACGGTTCTTCTCAGGCAGTATATAGCTCAGGCTGACAAATTCAATGCCAAACACTGTTTGTTTGTGGTTGAAAACCACTTCGCGGGTAAACAAAACAGACCGGGCCAATGGTGAATGTTCGGGGTTCACCTGTATGTCTTCATTAAAAAGTGTAAGGTTTTTTATCACCACGGGCGGGGCAAAAGTGTTGATCTTAATGTCTCCCGGGTAAAACGAATTAAAGCCATTTATTCCGCCAAAGAATAATTTTCCGTCAGACGCTTTGCAGGCTGATCTGTAGTTAAACTGGTTGCTCTGGAATCCGTCGCTGTACTGAAACAAGTACAAATACTTGTCAATATCCGGGTTGTACCTGAACAATCCGTTATTGGTGCCGATCCACAAGTTTCCTGCCTCATCGTCAAGTAGAGACAGTACCGCATCCCTGGTTAGGTTTTCAAAAAGAAAAGGGATGGTATAAAATGCATTATCCTGATAGTCATAATAGAAGATCCTTGAGTCTTTCGACCCAAACCAGAGTGTTCCGTTTTGGTCCTGGTGAATGCAATTGATGAAGTTGCTGAAGGGTGACTTTTTGTCCTTCTCTGTTTTCAGGTAATGGTCCCAATTGGTTGCGCCTGGCTTCCGTCTGAAAATCCCATTTCCAAACGTACCTGCCCACAGTGATCCTTCTGAATCCTGATAAATATCGTGTATGTCAGAACCTCTTAGCAGGGGGTCGTTAACTGCTATAAAGGAGTCGCTGGCACGATCATATGCATACAGTCCGCTGTTTGTCCCTGCCCAGACAGTCGATGTGTTATCGCCAAACACCTTGTTGACCTGTTTGCTTGCCAGCTGACGGGGTGTGTTTTTGTCAAACTGGTAATTTCTTATTACGCCTGTTGCCAGGTCAAGCATATCAATGCCATTGGAAAAAAGCCCGATCCACAAGGTGTCATTGGCAGCGTGGATGCTTTGGACGCTATGATGACTTAAAGGGTCATCCGGGTTGGTCCCGGGCAGGTGGGTGAAAGCATTTGTTTGTCTGTCAAAGCGAAACAGTCCGTTGTCTTCTGTTGCGATCCAGATATTGCCATCATTGTCTTCCGCAAATTCCCCTATAATTCTGGCTTTCTGGAATGTTTCTGTGTTTTCAGGATATAAATGCTGTATGTTTTTCAGATTTTTTGGCAAAAAATCAAGACCGCCATGCCTGGTTCCAATCCAGAAACTTCCTTCGTTGTCGCGGTGAATTGCATAGATCGTATTGTCGCTGAGACTCTTTGAGCTGAACGGGTTGCTGGTATGGATTGTATAGGATCCCGTTTTATGGTTGAACAAGACCAATCCAGCCTCTGTGCCGGCAAACAATTGTTGTTCATTGTATTCGTGGATGGCATGTATGGCCTTAATGCCCTGGTTGTCGCTGCCGGGGTCAAACACAAACTGTTTGAAAGTACCGGCATTCCGGTCCATCAAATGGAGTCCGCCTTTTGCCGTACCAATCCAGAACCGGTTGTTGCCATCTTCGTAGATACTGGTAATGTGATCGCATGCGAGTCCGCCTGGTGATTGAACAACTGTAAACCGTTCAAAACTATTGGTTTCTGGTTTGAATTTGTTCAATCCCTGGTCTTTTGTCCCGGCCCAGACGTACCCTTCCCTATCCCTGTACAGGACCGACACCTGGTTGGAGCTGATGCTTATGGTATTGTGCGGATTGTGTTGATACAACAACAGGCTGTCATTCACCGGGTTCCAGCAAAACAAGCCATCACCCGGAGAAGCGATCCAGACATTTCCATTGCTGTCGCAAACCATTGATGTCACACCCTTGTCTATGCTGCGCTTATTCTCTGTGGAGGAGTTGATCCTGGAGAACACGTCCGTTTCCATATTGTACAGGTACAACCCTTCTTCCGTGCCAACAAGTATGTGTTTGTCACGGTATTCGAGGATTGAACGAATAAAATGGTTGCCAAGGGAGATGGTATCCAGCCTTGACACCATATGGCTCCGGAAGTTTCTTCCGTCAAACCTGTTGAGACCTTCGTTTGTACCCACCCAGATGAAGCCCAGGTGATCCTGGTGTATGGTGTGTACTGTATTGTGTGTTAGTCCGTCGGTAACACTGTAATTGCGAAAGCCCTTACTGGAAGACATTGTCTGGGTGTTGGGGATCACCTGTGATCCAAAGGCGGACAAGACACCCAGCAGTGATATTGCGACGAGAATGATCTTCACTTCAAAATGATCCAAATTGGAAAGACTACCATTTTATGAAAAAATATTGTGCATCCAAAAGTAATCAAATTTTGTGTTTTTGCCTAATACATATGATTGGTTTCTTGCAGCATGATGCAGATTTGCAAGAAAATTGCATCCGGTATAAAATTGTTGCATTTTTTGGATGGTTGTTGCATCTTTTGGCTGGATCCTGACATGGGTTTGGGCGGTGCTTTTGTACATTGCATATGCAGTACGATGAGTATTCCGGGTACTGGCTTTTTGATGGTCGTTCAAACATAACCCACGTCATATCCATGAAAAATATATGCTCTTATGAATCACCCATCAGGTCAGACGAGAAGTCTGCGCTGTTTTTTAAAGTCGGCATCAGTGTTAAGATGCTGCCGCAAATGGCATTGAACCATAATGGCTCTATGCGCCATGACTGTTTCTTTTCATATGTCAGCAAGGACATGGTAAAGAAATACCAGATCCATTACATTACCGATGGCAGCGGCGAGTATGAGGATGCAACAGGCAGTCATTCCATTGGCCCCGGCACTTTAATCATTAACAAGCCCGGCGACTGGCGAAGGTTTACGCCATCCGGGGAGACTGGCTGGGTGGAAAATTACCTCGCTTTTAACTGGCCTTTGGCTGAGCGGCTTGTTGACCAGGTTTTACTTTCCAGCCAAAAATCGGTATACGATGTTGGCATCAGGGAAGATATACTGGAGACGTGTCACCACATATTTGAGTCTGCCAACAAAGGAGAAGAAGGGCTTCAGCAGTATATTTCGGGGATGTTGCTGAAGCTTTTTGGCGTAATTTTAACATGCAGGGAGCAGGATGGTGGCTCGGAAGAAAGGCTGGAAGGGACGATTAGAAAAGCATGTTTTTTCATTAAGCGCAACATCAGCAGGAACATCGATTTTAAAAAAATTGCTTCGGAAAACAACCTGGGATATGAACATTTTCGAAAGGTGTTCAAGCAGGTTGTCGGATTTCCTCCCGGACAGTATCACCTGCATTTAAAAATAGCCATGGCAAAGAAAATGCTGGGCTCTACCAATAAATCTGTTAAAGAGATCAGTTACGATCTCGGATTTGATTCTGTTTACTATTTCTGCCGGTTGTTCAAGAATAAAACGGGGGTCACGCCAACCCAGGTGCGGAAACAATTGTCATAAGCTTCACGGTCTCTGTCAGGGGGTCATCATATTCAGTGCAAATTCAGCTTCTGCTGATATTACCTGGTTCTCTTTCAGTTTTTTGTACACCTTCCGGTATGGTTCATTGGCCATCCATGAAAAGTCCCTGCACAGGATCCTTTTGCTGTCGTTGGTCGTTTCTTCAGCGGTCAGCAGGCGAATGATCTGCTGATGCAGGATATCCATCGAATCCTGATCCCCTGAATTTTCTTGTACCAGGAGTTGAAGAATGTGAAAGCAATCAATGGATTTGCCGGTCTCGTAGGTTTGTATTCTTTGAATAACAGCCTCAATGTCTGTCTGGATGTCTTCGTAGAATGGCCACCTCAGACTGCTTGTCTCTGACGGGAAGATGGAAGGAACATCCTGCAACACATTTCCTGTGGCCGCCCATTCAGTCCCACGGCGGAGGGTGGTTATAAACCCTGCACATTCAATTGCAGGCGGAAAAAGCGGGTCATTATCCGAATGCCCGAGTGTTGTGTGGAAAACCCGTCCCTCTCCATACCTGATGGTCATCATGACTGGTTCATTATTGCCGCTGCCGCCATATCCTTTATAGGAGTGTGCATAGGCAAGCACCTCCAGGTTTTTTGCCGGTCCGCGAAGGCCCGCCGGCAACATATCTTCTGCGTGCAGCCATCTTTCAGGCAGACCCTTTAATATGGGGTGTGATGGGTTCAGTGACTGAACTGCAAACTCGTGGTACTGGCCTGCTTCTTTTCCCTTGCCTGGTGCGCTGTTATAAATGGGTGCACCATCCTGGATGGTTATCGACACACCCTCCCTGTTTTCTTGCCCGGCATACCCTCCGAGTCCGGCGATCTCATTGTATTCCGGCCATCCGGGAAATGCACTGGCTGCTTTGTTGCATACGACCACTCCGCCTCCGTTTTTCACATATTCCACAAAATTGTGCCTGGTTTTCTCCGGCCAGTCCTGTCCCGTATAATCAAGCAACACGACATTGTATGGGGAGAAACCGACAACAAAATCATTAATGTCTTCATCCCTGGCCGGAGACACCATGATATTTGCCGTGAATATACCTGACTTTTCTATGATCTGTTTCAGCGCGATGCTGGTTCTGCTTCTTTGCCAGTGATGTTCGTTCTGTCCTTCGATAATTAATGCTTTCATAATTTTATTGTATTGGGTTATAGAGAGACGGGGTTTATTATACAGGTATTTTCCAGGGGGACCGGTAAGGCCTTTGCAATAAGCGTGTTGCATATATATTGTTGTCGGTGAACCGTTCATTTTGGGGGTCCCAGTAAAGCTTTTGACCTGTTTTCATTGCAATCTCTGCCAGATACGCCACAGATATCGAACGGTGTCCGGTTTCGGCCGGTGTAATGGGTGCTTCTCTTGACTTAACACAGTCGATAAAGTTGCGCTGGTGATTGGTGCTTTCATACAGGTGTATGCCGCTTTCGTCAATTTGTACCTTGAGGATATCTTCATCTGAAGCATTGAGGGCATGTCTGTTGACATGTATCCAGCCATTTGACCCCTTCCATAATACGCCCATTCCATGGCTTAGCCTTGATTGGTTCGCTATTCTCATTTGCAAACCATTGGCATATTCACATTCAATGTCGTATGCTACCGGGACGTTGTATATGCCATCGTTGTTGGGTCTGCCAGTAGCCTTGATGGTAAGCGGACCAGTGTGGTCGAGTCCGAGTCCCCAATGGGCTATGTCAATATGATGTCCGGCCCAATCGGTAAGCTGTCCCCCCGAATACTCCATTATCCACCTCCAGTGCCAATGCAGGATGCCCCTGAAGGGTACTTTGGGTGCCGGTCCCAACCACATATCCCAGTTAACGTTTTCGGGGACATCCATTTTTTGAGGGTTGCCAATATAGGTCCCCCCGTCGGGCAGTCCGACTTCCACAGCAGATACGTTGCCGATGACGCCATTTCTGACCAGGCTTGCAGCGTGCCTGAAGCTTTCGACCGACCGCTGCTGGCTGCCGGTTTGCCATATGACCTGGTTCCGTTTAACAGTATCTGCTATTGCCCTGCTTTCACGGAGGTATCTTGCCAGCGGTTTTTCTCCGTATATATCGATTTTTTTGTTTGCCGTGGCACAGGATATGATGGCATGCCAGTGGTCGGGTAATGAAATTGCAGCGGTGTCGCTTTGCTCCTGTTCAAGCATTTCACGAAAATCACCGTACATACGGCAATCGTTGTTTCCATAGTGGGTGTCAATAATTTTTTTTGAGTCTGTTGTCCTTGTGTGATCTACATCGCATACGGCAATGATTTTCACATCATCGAAACTGATGAACGTGTTCAGATTGGCATTGCCCATTGCCCCGCAACCGATCACTATCATGGGGATCTTGTTGCTGGGTGAAACACGTCCGTTTAATCCAAGCACTGAGCTTTTCACTATGGTTGGAAACATACCCATCCCCATTGTGGCTATACCTGCCTTGCGCAGGAACTCTCTTCTGTTTGACCGCATTTTTTAAAATCTTTTGGTTGTCAGTAAAAAAACTGATTCGTTGCTGGTTTGTCCCGGAAGTCCCCCTTGTTGCGTCAGGAGTGCCATGCAGGCTGTGATTGCGTTTGGCCAGCAGGTTGTTACCGGCCGGCAGGCAGTGCCTGGCAGAAGGGGGCGTCCTTCTTTTACTTATTAATAGATGACCATTTTTTTGGTTACAACATATGTAGATCCGATAAAGTGAACAAGATAAATACCCCCGGGTAAATGGTGTACGTCTATGGTTTTTTTATACGTTAAAGGCTCATCGAACAAGGACAACAACCTTCCCTCCGTATCTGTGATCATGATTTTTTGAACAGGGAGACCGTTGTTGTGCACTGTAACGATGCCGGAAGCGGGATTGGGGTAGAGTATGATGTTGTGTGCATCTTCACTGCTGCGGATTCCGGTTGTTCGTGACAACACATAT
Source organism: Bacteroidales bacterium (assembly GCA_003559735.1). Taxonomy (GTDB): domain Bacteria; phylum Bacteroidota; class Bacteroidia; order Bacteroidales; family UBA7960; genus PUPG01. The sequence goes on from PWKN01000087.1 coordinate 33,264, forward strand.
TGATGTGTTACATCTTCTGCCCTGCAGTATAAATCGTTCCCTTCCTGCGAGGCCAGCAGGGTGATGGTGCTTCTGTTGCCGAACAGGGTGATGGTATCTCCGTTCAGTTCCCCATTGCCTGAGATCATTTCCAGGTTTACAGGCAATCCGGAGGTAGCGGTTGCCTCTACCTTAAACGTGTTTTCTGACAGTGGCACACATTCGTCGGCAAATGATATGGTTTGCCAGGTGCATGGCATACTGAGGAAGTCTCCCCCCACAATATCATCCAGTCCGTAAACCGATTGCCATTTTACAGCGAGGTTGTCACCCCCGGTATGCTCCTTCATCAGTGCTTCGAAATAATACTGCTTTCCACCTGTGAGGGGTATTGGCGCAGATTGTTGTTCAGGGAACCTGTCCCACTCCCTTTCATGTGTCCATTCAGGAACATGTGCTATCAGTGCGGCATTTTCCCTTGACTGATCTGTGCTGAGCCATAGTTCTCCATTGTCGTCGCTGGCTATGAAGAACACATAGTCGGCCGTATAAGGGGCGCAAATATAGCCGCTTAACCGCACACCATAATGGTCGCCTGTGTTGGAGGGTATTTCTATGGATGTGCGTGTGGACATATGGTCAGGGGCGGTGTGCAGGGGGATATCCTCAATCCGGTATCCCGGGATGTTTGTCCATTTTTCAAACAGGATCATACCATCCGAATCGATGCACAGGTGTTGTGGACTGTCAACGTAAAGAGTGAGGCTGCTGTCCTGCACCGCACACCATTGGATGTCCCCTTCCTGTATTGCGCTGAATTTTATTGTTCCTGTTTCATTTGTGAGTGTGACAAGGTTGTTTTCGTCGATGGTAGCGGGGCCGGAGATGATGCTGACAGCTACAGGCAATCCGGAAGATGCTTCGGCACTGACATAAAAAGGCGGATCATTTGCTGCAACATGATCGGGCAGGGATCCGTATGTTAAGGTTTGCTCTGTGCATACATGAAGGATGTTGAACGATTGCACGGCAGAGGCCGGACAAAACTCTTCGTTTCCCGGGTGGTAAGCCTTAATGGTTATGGTCCCTCTAAAGCCGGTCAGCCACAGGGTGTCGCCCTCAATGGTTGCTGGTCCGTCGACCACCTTAAACACCGGATTTAGTCCTGATGTGGCATTTGCGTGCAATACAATGGGGGGTGAATCTGACGGCACATCCGTCATTTCATCAAATATGACCGACTGTGGGGTGCATTCCTGAAGCAGGTCAAATGTAAATTTGTCCACACCCAGGTCCTGACCGGCGGCATCAAAAAAGATCCTCATCATCTGCAGGCCTTCAGGCAGGGTGATCTCGTGTGAGGTGACCACTTCCTGGAAGCTGGTATTTGATGCGCCTGGCCATATTGGTCCGGTAAGGTCTTCTCCGTCAAATGCTACATGGAACATGTGTTCACCATCTGTGGCACGTGAATGGATATCCATCTGGTATATACCCGGCACCGATGTTTCGAAGACATATTCCAGCCATTCACACGAATCGATCCACCCTACCAAATAGCTGTCGTCATCAATGAGTTGAATGTCAACACCTTCATCAGTCCTGTAGTGTCCCCCTTCGTTAACCGGACTGGTATCATAGTACGCATTTCCTTGTCCGCCAACATTAAAATCTTCTGCCTGGATGACCCCAGGTACCGACAATGCCACGTTGTTAAAGTTGCCGGTAAACTTTATAAAATCAATATCGATGCTTCCTGATGCATCGATGGCTGGTCTGAGCCGGACTTGCCTTATGGTATCTGTCCATTCAGTGTGTTCGGAAAGGTCAATGATATAATATCTTTGTCTCCTGTCTTTGCCTATGATTGGTACATCTATGGTTTTGCCGTCGGTGAGGGAGCCGCCTGCGCTGGTAACCCACGAGAGACTGGCTGTTGTTGCGCTGGTATTGTTTTGCATACCCACCACAGCGAAGGTATAGTCTGTGGCAGGTATATTCAGACCATCAGGAGAATCAATGTAGGCGTCATCATCTGTTATGAGCAGGCTTGCTGTTCCGTGACCCACCCTGGCTGACATGTCATCAGAAACTTTCCAGCCTTCCAGGCTTTTGTCAAAGTTCCAAAAGGTGGCGATGCCGGCACCCGGATAATGGATGTTGCCATATCCGCCCTGATTATCCTGGACAACCCTGATGGTCGCTTCTTCTCCAGGGGTCATCTCTACAGGGAAGGAAAATCCAACGGTGCCGTTCCGGTCGATAAAGGCGGTAATGCCATCATATCCGTTAACAGAGTAATTGATCTTCTCTGCGCTTTCGCCATTTATCCGGTATACATCAGGTATTTTATAGGAAGGGAACCCTTCTGCGGCAACGGTCATCAATTGGTCGCCTCCTGTGAATGAGAATTCAGCTGAGTGTCCGTCGGTGGTTTGAATGGCAGGAACCCACTGGTAGTCACATTTTATGTGTTTTCCCACGGCAACGTGTGTAACTTCCGGAAAAGTGAAATTTTCCAACGTTTCTATGGCACTGTCCGTTTCATCGTTGCTGATCTTGCCACCATAGGGCATGATCATAAACGAGAACCGGAGCTTGTCGCCTGCCTCCAGTGAAAAATCACTGTGCTCCAACACCATATCATAGATTATATAATGGCCATGCTCCCTTGGTTGTCCGCTCCCGTCATAATATATGCCTTCCGGCTTCCACTTCCATACGTTTAATGCAACGGGCAAGTCATTGGCAGTTTGTCCGTTGATGGTGATGTCCTTTGCAAACAGTCTGACGAACATATTTGCCTCTACCCCCCTGAACGACGCATCATTCGGGAATTGCGTGGCAGGAGCAAAGGTCCATCGCTTATCGGCGAGGACAAAAGCAGGTGTGGGCCCTTCCAGTATATGTGTTTGTTTGGTGTTGTCGGCGATATTTAAATTTGGATTGACTTTGATCTGTTCGGGGTTCAGGCTGCCATCAGGCAATGTATGGTATATTTCGTTATAATAGATTGCCGGATTGGACCTCGCTCTGAACAAGACCAGTCGTTCGTCCCCGTTTATTGTTACATGTTCTTTTACTTCGAACCCGACGTCTACCAGGAACCTGTTTTGTTTTGTGTCGGGATAGGAAGAAAATGTTTGATGGATGTCAATCTTCTCCTCACTGCTTGTATATCTGTTGTATTGCTGAAAGTGGGAAAAGTTTTTTATTACCGGATATGCTTCCTGCAGATATTTATCCCTGGTACCCACACTGGCATAATAGAATTCGAGTGCATGGGCAAATTGTTCTTCGTGACCGGGTTCCTGTCTGCCCCATGCCCATTGCGTTGCCGTGCTTGAAAAGCTTCTGATGTCGCCACAGTTTGCTGTCCATGGCTTCAGATCTATTGAACACCACACCCCCAGGTTTGAAGTAGATAATGGCTCCTGGCTTATTACGCTGCCTGTTGCGGCCAGTTGATATGCTCCCCAGTCGTGGCACACGTGAAGGGAGCGGAAACTTAGGGTGCCGCAGGGTTTCAGGTTAACCGGGAATTCGCTTCTGCTCCATCCTCGTCCGTGCACCTCTGTGCAAAAAGGATCAGTGTTGGCAAACGCCCCGGTCCAGTCGGCTATCGATCCGCCTCCTAGTGAACGTGCTATACCCAGGTTAACAGGCAATGTATATCCCTGGCTGTCCTGCAAGGCAGAAGCTGCATCGGGTGTGTTTGTTTCGTGCATCATATAGATAAGCCTGTCGTCAGAGGGGGTTATGGTGACTTTGGCTGCCGGGTATTTTGTTCTGTGTTTTGTTACCGCGTCGCCCCACGGTACACCGTCGGTCCGGAATTTGTAAACTCCTTTCAGATTCATGTATTCAACCTGATGCACCGTTTGGGTATACCGTTCCTGGTTATCCGACACTTTTTCGATCAGGAAGGCGCTGGACGGATAGGGGTTTAACTCCTGGTGGATTTGATGCAATACCTCTCTTTTGTGGGTGTTAAAGTCTGTTTGTCCGAAGATCCTTCTTCCCCAGCGCACAATATTCCTGCCCGGTGTTCCGCTTTGGGTTATTGCTTCTTGAATATTGGCATAATGCCTGATATATAATGTGTTGTCAACAACCTCAAACAACACTTGCCCGTTCTCTGGTGCCCCGGGGAAAGAGAATGCCAGCAGTGAGCCATTGGGACGTTCAATCACGACAGCGCCGGAAGAAATCTGTTTCTTTGACACTGCCAGCATACGCGACCCTTCATATACCTGGTAGGAGGCAAAGGCAACAGGATATTCCATATATATTCCGGAGATGTCATCAAACCCATTCCCGTTGTATGACAGTCTGTTCTCTTTCAGGACCCTGTCGGAGAAAAAATGATACCGGGTCTGTCCCATTGCCTGTATAAGTCCGTCAAACCTGAAAGGCCTGAAAGAAAAGTCTCTGTAATACCCTGCCGAAATAAAACACTTTTCATAAACTCTGTCCTGGTGGATGTTGGTGCTGAAGGTTTCGCCATCATTTGTATGAATTACAAAATACGGACTTTGGTCATAAATGACTTTGCTGTCAACCAAAAACGAATCAAACCCGGCATTGCCAGTGACTTTATCTGTAAGTTGATACCTTACAGTCTGGGTGGTGTTTTTTATTTGAAACTGGTTCCCGCTGATCTGATATGATTCAAGTATTTTGTTCCTCAAGTCATTCGCGGGAGCGATCAGTGCGCTCGCTACATCATTTTGTGCAAACACTGATGTGTGCACAAACAGTGCAACCAGTGTCAGTGACCGGATGAAACGCATTGCTTTGACAAAAAAAAACGCATTCATGTTGAACGAATTCATAAGGTGCCGGGAAGGGCGTGCCGGTGATGTTTTTCCAAAGGGGGGGATTTCTATGTGCATGGATAAGTAAAATGTACGGTCACTATCTGGTGTTATTATAAGGTGAAGATTGGCAAGCCCTTCTTTACCTCGGGTTAAATAGACAGAGCCTGTCCATAAAGTCAGGTGTCTGTCTCTAATAGACGATCGTAATGCCTTCGGGTGCAGAATAGGTGGTTTTTATTTCCCCATTCTCAAGTTTCTCATGTTTTAAGCTGATCGTTCCGTATGGGGTAGGGTAGGTCCCTTCCACCCATTTAAGATCCCCCAGGTTTGGTTCGACACGTATTGTTCTGCATCCAGGTTCCAGGACTTTAATGCCCAAAACGTGTTCGCTCAGCCAGGCTGTGGGACCTGCTGCCCAGCCATGGCAAAAACTGTGACGAAATCCCACATAGCAATGATCTCCGTATGATGCATGTACATCGATGGTATGATCAGACGGCAGTTCATCAATTCGACCGGCATTTTCCATCCACTCAATATTAAAATCTTCCCAAAAAGTTGTGGCACCAAGTTTCAGCATGCCACCCCAGTATTGCCTGATTATCTCCATTGCCCCCTGGTAGTTTCCAGCTTTTGCCATAGCCTGCAACATATAGTAGCCGTAGAAAGTGGAGAACCTTTTGGCGCCATCCAGAACGATGACCTCATTGGCCTTATCAGGTGGCATGATGCCGGCCAATGACAATAGTGCTGTTGCTTGTTTTGACTTGCCGGCGTCTGGTAATCTCGTTCCCAGCAACCTCGCTTTAGATCTGCATAATTCAGCCGTTTCTTCCTCGTGCAGCAGATCGCTTAACCAGGCTCCTGCCTCCATTGTCATTTTCAGCAATGCGTGGTATCCGGCGTCTATTGCTTCGGGGTATGGATTGCTGGGCCAGTCCAGGAAGCGCACCCCGTCGAGGTGTTCATTGCCCTGTTCGTCAATCAGGGCAATGAACTTATGCAGTAGTTGCAGCAGGTAATCTTTTTGTTCTTCCAGGTAGTTCAGATCCCCGTATTGCATATACCATGCCTGGTGCACCAAAACCCACCACATGGAATATGAGCTGATGCCATTCATCCATTCATCAATGGGAGTGATATCCCGAACCAGGTCGAGGCTTTTGGGAACCACCTCGTTATACCCAAAAACAGCGTTGATTGCCATAACTTCGGGGTGCATGTCGCCCACCCAAACCAGCTGGTCGCGTTTTATGCCATCCCACAGGTACTCCTGCATATTAAGGTGTACTGTATATGCGCCTGTCTGCCATATTTGGTTCAACAGGGAATCGTTTGAATGAAAACTGCCCAGGTACGGGATGTCCCGGTATATCGATATGGCATTGATCTCCTTCAGGCAGAGGTAGCTGGAGTCGACGGGCAGGTCGATGCGGACAAAACGAAAACCCGTGTTGCCGATCTCTATCCGCCCAAGCATTGGGACATCAACCATCATGTCGCGCATGGCATGGTCATTGGTGGCCGTCTCGTCACCGCCTGTCTCTGAAAAAGTCTCTGACACAGATTCCCCGAAACGCACCCTGACCTTAACCGGGTGGTTCGCCTCTGAGATACCCGAAACAATTTGTAGTCCGCCGTGCATTTGTGTTCCATAATCAAGCAATATTGCGGCGGTGTGCCCGTCCTTGCTGGTGATGCAACACAGGTCTCGTGAAGAGAGTGTTGCTTGCCCGATACCTGGCAGCAGCAGTGTTTCCGGATTGGAAATATATTGGTTCGTGGTGTCAGACATCCAAAGAATGGCTGTGGGTGTAATATAATCACGGACTCTTGAGTCTCTGAATGAAAAAACATTGTCAGAGAAGGGGCTTTGTCCTGCAGATTGCACGCAAAGACAGATAAGCAGAACAACAAATGCCAATCGCCGTTTTTTCATTAATCGTCTTTTTGTCCGGCCGGTACTGTCCGGATATGATTAGAACCTGGCAACAAGGTCAGGTGTCCGATCCGTAATGTCCGGGTTCTGCGTTATAAACGGAGCCAGCCTTGAACCCGGACATTACAGGCAGACAGTATTTATTTGATGATGATGATTCTGCTGGTATACGTTCTGTCATCCTTGTCAACCCTTACAATGTACATTCCCTTGTTAAAGCCTGAGACATTGACCTGGTTGGTGTTCCTGGCAGTTTTTATTATGCTTCCGGTAAGGCTGTATACCCGGATCATGTCGGCCGTCATGTTTACGGTGAGGATGTCTTTCACAGGGTTTGGGAACACGGTAATGGCCGGTTCAGTGATATCCGGATTGGTGCTTGTGACGATCAGTTTGTCCGTATTCCCTGCATGAATATGTGCTTCTATCAGATCCCTGTTCTCTTCATAAATTGCCCTGGCTTCAGGAAACCAGTTCAGGTCGCCCAGTGGAAGTCCTGCGATCGAGCCCGTGCGTATATCGGGGTGGTTATATCTGGCATTGATAACCGGCCAGGCTTCATTGATGGAAGGATCACCGTCAAGGTCCCAGTGCCAGTTTGGCCATTGGGATGAAGGAGGTGTTTCGTATCCCATATCATTCAAAGAAACGTACCTGGTCCACTCATACAGCTTATCAGAATATTCGTATATAAGCGGTTCTTCCCATTCAGGATCTACGTTTGTAAAGGTGTTGCCATAGAGAAAATAGGGGAAATCATCTTCGTTGTTGAACAAGCACACTTCTCTTGACACGTCGATCGAGTCGATTGGCCACATCAGGGGTTTGAGATATACTTTTGAGTGACCGTCTGCTTCTGCCAGTTCATTCAGCTCATCGACCAGCTCGTAAAGTTTTGGGTTTCTGTAAAGGAGGTTGTATTGCACATATTGCATCCTCGATGAGGGCAGTGCTTCTCCCGGTATGGTGTCTGCCATGATCAGCGGAAAATTTGGTTTTGCAGGTTTAATACCTGGCATTGAGAGGTTCCATGAATGGGGTGTTGGCCTGGCTGCAGCATCGAACAGGAGGTTGTTTGTAAAATAGTATTCTTCGTCCCACGCTGACCAATCCAGGTTCACCTTGTGCATAATGAGGGTATTGTGGTTAAACCGTACGTAGTTATCAACATTTCTGGCAAAACCAGTGTTATGCAGTCCGGTTCCGACCGAAACGATGGTGTTGTTTTCGACGATAAGGGTATCGAGGCCTTCATTTTGTCCGGCATCATGGCTTACAACCTGACCGTCCCAAAAGTGGTTCAGGTGTCCGTGCCGCAGGATGAGGTTATCATAGAGATATGTCCTGTTGTTGACGGAAGTCACATAAACCATGTCGGCGATCCCCACCGGGTCGATTATACAGTTTTGGATGTGGGTTCTTGCGCCATCCTTGCTTTGGAACAAAAACCTCATTCCGTAAGATCCTGTAAGGCTTGCATTTACAAAATAAATATTTTTAAATGTTACATCACCTTTGGCGTCGAACATTCTTTGAAAAACGGCACCCCCGGCATCCACATTCGTTTGCACGGTTGCCGGCATTTGGTTGCCGACAGGTTTTTCGCCGATGATCTGAAGGTGGTAATCGACGTTTTCTATAATTGCGTTGATTTGATACCACTTATCGGCTTCCAGTTTGTATATTTTGTTTCCGCCATGTTCGTTAATGGCAGCATTCAATGTGCCCAGGCCCGGAGCAACAAGCAGGGTGTCCTGCGCCTGTGCTGCATTGTATGTTGTGAAGAGTACAATAAAAGAGAACAGGAGTGTAATTTTTTTCATGATACAATTGGTTTAAGTTACAGTGATTTGTGAGTTGATTGCTTATAATGTATGATGGTCTTTAATTCCTGATTCCATAGCGTATGCCCAAATCAAAAGTCCAGCCGTAATTTTCAATGTATGTCGGATTTGGCTCTCCCCGCAGGCTTGATCGCTCCGAAAAGTCTGTCAGGTTGGCAAAATTGCCCACGATCTCAAAACCTTTGAACCTGCCTGAGAGTCTCTGGGATATTTGAAGGTCCATTCTGTAGAAGTGGTCCTTCATGGAGTCCATTGCTTCATTTTTATAATCCTTTCCTGTCAGTATTTCACCATTGTACTGGAATGACAACCATACGTTTAACCCTTTCCGGTTGAATCCAAGGGATGCATTGACAATGTGTTTTGGCTGAAACAGCATGGGTGCCGTAACTGTTGAGTCGATTCTCACCACCTCAACGGTGGGTCTGCCGCCATCGGGCGGATAGACGGTATGTGTTTCGAGCCATGACAATGGGTAGTGTGTTTCTGTGGCAGTATAGGTGTAGTTTGCTGAAATTGTGAAATAGTTAAAGGGGCGGGGAAGGTACCAGAACGATGTTTGCGCTTCAAATTCAATACCTGACAGTGAGATCGGGTAGGGATGGTTTTCCCACAACGAAACATGAACCTGGTCAGTGTCTGAAAAGGGGTCAATGACATTGTCACCTTGTATCCGGATAAAGCTTCTGTGCCATATTTTGTGTTCTACTGTTTTTCTGAAAAAGTTCACGGAGACAAGACCCACCCTGTTACCATGGGCAGTAAGTTGTGCGTCGAAACTTTCCCATGTCTCTGCTTTCAGGGCCGGGTTGGTTGACACGTGTGAGAGGGGTAAAAACCCGGTATTGATAAATACATTTGGTGAAATCGAATTGAAATCGGGCCGGCTGAGTGTTTGTGTATACGCCAGATGGGCATAAAAGTTATCGTGTGGCCTTAACCGCAGGTGAATCATGGGCAGCAAGTAGTTGTCGGACCTGTTGGCAAACGTGGTATCTCCCAGGAGGGGTTCCTGCACGGGATCAGGCAAGACACGGTTCCGGGCACTGAAGCCATACATGTCGGCATTGGTGCGTTCATACCTGATTCCCGGTAAAAACATCGCCCAGTTGCCCACGTTAAGCTCAGACATTATATACGTTGCACCGTATGTTTCCCTGATATCCTGGTCATTCATCATGGATCCCTGGATGTTCTGCCTGAAGCCGAAACGGTCTCTTCCTCCGAAAATGCTGCCCCAAACACCAGGACCCTGTGCGTAGTAATAGTCTGATATTTCAATCCATTTGCACGTAATCTGGTTGAGCTTGTCAAAATCATACGTCCAGCCAAAATCATATGCACCGTTAAGGAAGTTGTCGAGTCGCTCATCATGCATGCCCACGGCGGTGATATCTTCTGTTAGTCCGCTCCTGTATATCCATTCAAGCTCATCAGCAAGCATTGCCTTTCCCGGTGGATTGATAATGATCGGGTGTCCGCCTGAAACCACATTGTAATAACGGTCCTTCACCCTGTATGTGCCTCCGGCTTTGATGTGGCCCGATATAAGGTTGCCGACCTGGAAGGGGATGGTGACATGCATGTAAGTGGTGAGGTTGTTTTCAGATAGCTCTGAGGTGTGCCGGTCAAAATTTACCAATCTTAAAATGGTGTCGCTGGCATTTACGTGATCGAACAGTTTGATCAGTTCATCGGGGGGGAGCTCTCTTTGTTTGAATGTAATGGGGTCTCTGAGCAGTCGCGGACTGTAATCAAATGACCAGCTGCGTGAGTCGGGGTCATCGCCCCTGTTGCTGGAATAAGAAACCCCATAGTCAAACTCCATGTTCAGAAATCCCGTTTTCGTATTGCCACTGAGGGTTGACTGCAGCAGACTGCCATTGTGATGTGGGTTGTCGTGAAATGAATAGGATGCATTGCTGCCATTCACATCAAAGTTTATTGACTGTCTGCTGTGAATGTCCTGGGTATATGCATACAGGCCATACAGCGAAAGGGTTGTGGAATGATGCAGCCTGTAGTCGAACGACAGCATGGCTGACTGTCTTATTTTTTCGGTATAAATATTGTTCAGGCTGAATCCGTTATTCAGAATATTCAGGTCTGTGGCTGTGCCGAGCGTATAACCTGAACTCATTGTCTGTGTGCTCCTGTTGACCCTTTCCGCGTTCAGTGATAAAAAGGCGCCCAGCTTATTATTGAACAGCCTGTTGCTAACTTCGCCCTGGAGTTTATAGTTGCCGTAATAGTTGTTCAGGTGGTTGTACCCTCCTTGCGACATCACCCTGTAATTCAGTCCTTCGGGTGTTTCCCTGAGCATGAGGTTGACCGTTCCGGCCACGGCATTTGCTTCCATGTCGGCTGTTAGCGCTTTGTATACCTCCACGCCCTGAAGGATATATTGTGATATGCCGGAAATATTGGTTTCGCGGCTGGTGCCACTGGTTGAAGGCAACGGTATTCCGTTTAGGGTAACGGACGAATATTTCGGTTCCAGGCCCCTGATAACCAATCCAGTACCTTCTCCGCCAGACCGCAACACGGATATACCCGGCAGTCTGCCAATGGCTTCAACTGCATTGGCATCGGGATTTTCCTGCAAACGGTCGGGAGCAACCACATTCTTTATTGTGTTTGAATTGATCTGCTGGTTGATGGCTCTTCTCTGGCCCAATGCCTGGGCAGAGACGGTGAATTCTTCGAGCCTGGCAACATCAGGCATCAACAACATATCGATCACGGTTTCTTCACCCACCGTGACCTTTTGTGCTTCATAGCCAACATAAGAAAAAACAAGCACCGACTCTTCGCCGGGCACCATCAGCGAATACTTGCCATCTGTTCCGGTGATCGTCCCCTGCCGCGTACCTTCAATCATAATTGTTACACCGATCAGTGTCTCATTCGTGTCGTTGTCTCTGACTGTCCCGTTTATTCTTACCTGAGCAAATGCATCAGCCATAGGGATCAACAGTATGATCTTGACAATCAAGGTTTTAAACCCCAATGCAAGCAGTTTGGAGGATTTGTACTGAAAACATGACTTAAATGGTGTTGCAGTTGTATTAATCATAAGCATAAATGGAATTTTCCTGTATATAAATTGATGCGAAAATTGATGCACATATCATCTGGAGGGTAAATATATACGGAAGAATTGTTTGAGGTTTTCAATTTTGTATAAAAAACGTATAATATTGTGCGAGGGTAAGGGTTTGCAGCAACTATTGCTTTATTGTATTTCTTTTTCGATCACGTGGCGTTTTAGGAAATCCCGCGGCGAGATCCCTTTTTGTTTTTTAAAGGTGGTTGAAAAATAGGAAGCGTTTCTAAAGCCTACGATGTAACTGATCTCTGATAATGTGTATCTGTTTTTTTTCAGCAATTCAATTGATTTATTGATCCTGTATTTTGCGATATATGAACTGGGCGTGATCTTTGTAATTCGCAAAAACGTTTTATAAAAACTGGACCGTCCCATTTTCATTTTTTCCGCCAGGGTGTCTACATTCAGGTTGGTGTTGGAGATCTCTTTTTCAAGCACGGAGTTAAAGCATGACAAAAAGTGTATTACCCCTTCATTGGCCTCAGAATCCCGAAGGTTTGGCATAAGGCCGCCCAGGTATATTTTGTGCAGCCTTTCCCTGTTTTCAAACTGTCGGTCGATCGTGGCCATTATAAAATCAAGGTTAAAGGGTTTTGGGATGTATACATCTGCTCCTTTCCGTATGCCTTCGATCTGGTCAAGCAGCTCGCTTTTCTTTGACAGCAGCACAACGATGATATGGCTCATTTCCCTGTCTGACTTGATTGCCTGGCACAGCCTGATGCCATCGAGTTTTGGCATGATCACATCGCTGATTACCAGGTCGGGTTTTTCTTTTTTGATCAGTGCGAGTCCTGTTTCACCGTCCTGTGCATACATTGTCGAATACTTCCCTGACAAAGCATTAACAAGCAACCGGCATAGGTCGTCATTGTCTTCGATGATGGCGATCTTGTATTTTGTTTGTTGTTTGTCCTGCTTGTTACCGTCCTTTGTTGATTGCTCAATCTCCGGTGGTGTTTTGGTGCTGAAGTTCCTGATACAGTGCTCAATTACGTTGTCAGGAGAAAAAACACCGGTGCATAGTGGCAAGACAAAAGAAAACACAGAGCCTTCGCCGGGAGTGCTCTGCACAGCAATATCCCCATAATGCACTAGTGCAAGTCTTTTTATCAGGTCCAGTCCGATGCCTGAACCGGAATAATCCCTTTTATTGTCTTTGCTGATCTTTTTGTGACGCTCAAAGATGACAGCCAGGTGCTTTTTTTCGATCCCCTTTCCGGTGTCGTGGACGCTGACTTCCAGATAGCCTTTGCCAGAAATGGGATTGTTGTTCTTTCCCAGGTTTTTGTATCTGGCACATGCAGTACTGGAAGTGATGGTTGCTGCTTCGATTTTCACGATACCCTGGGGTCCGGTATATTTAATTGCATTCGATACAAGATTTGACAGTATTTTTTCAAAGATATCAGCATCATAATAGATCAGTCTTTCATTGAGCCTGATGTCTTTCAGCATGCTGATCTTTTTTTGGCGGGCATAGTAAATAAAACTGCCACAAACATGATCAATGTGCTGGATTATTTGGTTTTTGTAAACATTTAAGTTTAGTGTGTCACTTTCAAGTTCCCTGAAGGTAAGCAATTGGTTGATCAGTCTGAGGAGCCGGTCGACATTCTGGTTGAGGCTTGTAAACAAATCGTTTGTATTGCCAGTATGGCCTACCTGCCTGTATATCAGTGATGTGATGCCCGAAATGACGGTCAGGGGTGTTCTGAATTCGTGTGAGATGTCTGCAAAAAACTTCAGCTTCATCTCGTGAACCTCTTTTTCGCGCAACCGCTCTGACTGCTCTATTTGCTTTTCTTTTTTGTAGAGTTTGGCCTGTAATGATAATTTGAAGATCACAATGATTATTCCAAGCATTGCCATCCCATAGGAGATTATTGCCCAGGTGCTTAGCCATGGTGTTTGTTTTACGGTGATGTGCAAGGTGGCCGGAGCGGAAAAATCAGATTCATTGTTTTTGGCTTTTACAAGAAAAGTATACCTGCCCGGCAATACATTTGAATACACGGCCCGCCGGGTGTTTCCCACGTGTATCCATTCTTTGTCAAACCCCTCGAGCATGTGTGCATAAATGATTTTATCAGCTTCTGCATAATCAAGTCCGGCATAGTCAATATTGAATGAACGTTGCCTGTGCGTTAATGTAATGGTTTGGGTATGGGCCAGGTTTTTATTCAGTATTTGTGTGTCATCTCCTGGTCTTATTCCTTTATAGTTGACATACAGTGATTGCAAAAGTATGTCTGGCGGCTCTTTTTCCAATATGGCAAACTGACCGGGTTCAAAGTGCGTTAGTCCATAATTTCCACCGAAATAGAGCATCTTGTTGTCAAAAAAAATAGAGTTTTGATGAAACTGCTGGTTTTCGATTCCATCTTCAATAGACAGGTTAAAAAAAGCGTTTTCCCTGTCAAAGCGTGAAAGACCGAACAGTGTACTAAGCCAGAGAAAACCGTTGCCATCTTCAATGATCCCGACAACGTCATTGCCCGGGAGTCCGTCAGACTTATCGAATACCCTCAGCTGGTCTGTCTTCAGATCATACCTGATCAGGCCCCACCTTAGTGTTCCAACCCACAACGTGCTGTCATTGTCCGTATAGTAGCACAAAAACTCTGCTTCGTTCCACGGTGTGCTGTCCTGGTTTTTGCCGATTTTTCTGATGCGTTCAGTTTCTATATCAAGAAAATAGATTCCTTTTGAGAATGAACACACGATGAGCATTTGGTCGTTGATGGCTGATATCTGCCTGATGTTCCTGCCCATTTCATCAAACACCCCGAATTTATCCTTCTCTTTTGTGTATCTGAGCAGTCCAGCCTGGTCGGTAGCAATAAAAAGTTCCCCTTGCGGCATTTCTGCAAATGACAATATTTCCCCGCAAGTATGAGGGAGTGCGACCGTTTCAAAATTATCGCTATGGATGTCAAGCCGCTGGAGCGCGTTTTTTTGCCCTATCCACAGAACCCCTTCGGTATCTTCATACAAGGCGCATATAAAGTTGCTGTTAAGGAGGCTGTTGTGCCTTGTATATGTCTTAAAGGTGTTGTTTTCCATGTTATACCTGATCAGCCCCGACTCCCTGGTGCCGAAAAAGTAGTCGCCATTGTTTGCCTGTATGATATTCGTGATGAACTTCCCGTTGGTTATCGTATTCAGAACCGTAATGGGATTAAACTGTCTTTTCAGATCGTAAAAAACCTCCAGTCCGTTGTTGAATGTACCCAGCCAGACGTTGTTGTTGCGGTCGACAAAACAGTTGTTCAGCAAGTCCCTTCCCTGGCCCGGATCGTCATGGTTGGATATGGTGCCGTGTTCCCTGATCGTTCCGTTTCGGGTGCAGTATATATACAGTCCGTTGCTGTAAGTACCAATCCATACTTCTGTGTCCTTTCTTTTTCTTATAAACCTTATTTCGTCGCGACCGATCATTTCTGTCAGCCGCACATAATCCCTGAATTCTTCATTGTACGTGTCATAGACGAACAACCCCCTTGTAGTACCAATCCACAGCTCGTTGCCAATACGTTCTGCTGCCATGATCCGCACATCATCAAGGGACAGCTGACCGGTCAGATTGAACCGGACAGTGATGGTATGTGTACAAGGGTTGAAGACAATAAGCTCGGGTGAGGCGTTATATTGATCGTTCACGAGTACCAGTCCGCCGTACCTGTCAGAAAACATGCCCACTATCCCAACCGTATCAGATATCCCAACCGTATCAGAAAAAAGGGCTAATGGCTGGATGGAACGGCTTTTGTCATGGTACTTATGCAACTTGCCTTCCTGGCAGTGAAAGAACATTTGTCCGTCCCACCCGGCCATTCCGGCATACCTGGTATTTCCCCTTTTCAATCTGTGTATGCTGTCCGTTTTCAGGTCAAAGATGTTTACCTTACCCCCCATCAGTATGAACAGAAGTCCGCCGTCACCGGTTTCCACCTGACTGATAAAGTCTTCACTGATGGAGTGGCTGTCGGTCGCTGAAAAGAAGAATTGTTGCATCACCGAACCGTCATACCGGTTCAGTCCCCTGGCAGTTCCTATCCAGATATAACCCAGTTCATCCTGGCAAATACTGTTCACCTGGAGATTGGAAAGCCCTTCCCTGAAAGCGATGTTTCTAAAGGATAACGGTGACCTGGCAGACAAAAGGTCTTTGTGGTCTGCAGGATCCGCACCGCATATAAATGGTGAAGAAAACAGCAACAATATGCTGATCCACAGGAAGAGGGCAAAGCGGTTTTGGCAGACAGGAAGCTGTAGTTTCAGCATAGCATGCGCCCCGGCAGACTTCCCTGGTTTGCCAGGAGAATCATCTCTTGTGGCACCATCACAATCGTAATGGGTCGCTTGGTGTTTTTCACGGCGGCAATTCGAAGGTATGGTTTGTTTTTTTGTCATGATGTGATCTGTGAAACCACACGGAACATTATAGTTCAGACACTTGACTCTGTTGCATGGACAAAAACGGCTCTTCAGTAACCAACTACAGGAAGAACTTCAATTCCGGCCACACTCGGAAAACCGGCTGATCCAACAAATTCAATGTTCAGGTATCCGTCAGTCACAACGACATCTTCCAGTGCTACAGTCATTGCATTATTAAAGCCTGCTTGTGTATAAACGTCAAGTTGTTCAATCAGTGTCTCTCCCTCAACCATAACATCAAATATCCTGGCCCCGGCCTGCCGGTGTTCCGTTTCTGCAAAATACAAAATTATATCGTATGTGCCATTGAGCACTTCAAAGTTATAATACAGATCAGTCTCTTCACAGGTATTCAGTTGCCACTGGTACAGGAATTCAGCATTGGGGTATTCCACCATCCTGATGGTGGCTGGGTCGCATCGCTTCCTTGATGTCTGAAACACTGTTGGGTCATCCGTTTGTCCGATTAGGGCACTGGTCATGCTATGTTGTCCGAAGTCAAACCCATAGTCCGGCATCCATTCTTTACCGGCGGAGTCTACATAATAGTCGCCCCCTGCGTTGATGCGGATGATTCCCTGCCGGTATTCACGGCCTTTCACGGATATGGCAACAGACTGTCTTATATCTTCGGATGAGCTTCCTGCCATCAGGGTAAAATCATCGCTTTCAACAATGAAACTGTTGTTTTTGATGTCCCAGAAACCAAGTTCTTCAACAGGGATCATGAATGAAACTGTTTTTGACTCACCAGGTTTAAGAAATACACGCTGAAACCGTATGAGTTTTCTTTCCGGTGTTTTTACCGATGCATTCTCTTGCCGGAAATAGACCTGTGCCACTTCGTCTCCAGCCATTGGCCCGCTGTTCGTAATGCCAACCGACAGCTCAATGGTGTCATTGTCTGTATAGGATTCAAGGTTGGTGACCAGTGGTCCGTATTCGAAAGTGGTATAACTGAGTCCGTATCCGAACGGGAACAAGACATCACCGTCGAAATACATATACGTACGGTTGTTTTTTCTGATGTGGTAGTCGTGAAAAGGTGGCAGTTGTTCTTCAGAGAGATACCATGTCATGGGAAGTTTGCCACCCGGGTTATAGTCGCCAAACAGGATGTCGGCCACTGCCACCCCCTGGGCTTGTCCGCCGAACCATGCACCAAGAATGGCGGGTATGTGTTCCAATTCCCAGTCGATCACCAGGGGGAACCCGACAGCCAAAACAAGGACGATGTTTTGGTTCACCTCAAATATCTTTTGAAGGAGTTCACGCTGGATGGCCGGCACGTTGATAACGGCAGGGTCCCGCCCTTCATTGGCCACGGTGAGGTCGGTGCCATATACAAAGATCACCAGTTCACTTTCTGCGGCTGCTCTCAGGGCATCGTCAAAGCCACTTCTGTCTTCCACGATCACATCGCACCCCCTCTCATAGGATATTGTGATATCGGTATGCGTTGGAGTCCAGTCGTTGTCTTCGGGAATGAATTCAAATGTTGTCAGGTAAAACAGAACCTCTTCATCGCCTTCAAAAAGGAGATAGACATCATGAATGCCTTCTGTTGGTTTTACCGGTGCTTCAAAGCTTATAAAATGATCATTATCGCCCGTATTGCCGATGGCGACCCTGCTTATTTCTTCGCTTTCCAGGTCGCCAACCCTTATGGAGATGGTGCCGCCGGCCGATTTAGATGCAGCGCGGACCACCACTCCGTTTGTTCCGCTTCCAAAGTCGATATCCTTAAACATCATCCAGTCATTGTTTTTAATCCTTACCGGATGGATCCGGCCTATGGCGTCCGGGACAGGTCTTTCAAAGGTGCTGTAATCGATGACCTTATTCATGTAGCTGCCCTTGTGCAGGCGTTCGGCCTTTATTACTTCAATTGCACTCTGTGCTGCACCTGTTTTATGCCTGATCCCCTGAAGAATGGTCACAGCCTGGTTGGGAAATCCCGTATAGGCGCCATATTCCGGCTCTTCTGCCTTGGCCCCGATCACTGCAATTGTGCTGTAATTGTCTTTGCCGAGTGGCAGCATGTTGTTTTCGTTCTTCAGCAGCACCATTGACTCCCTGGCAATTTTGGTTGCCAGTTCCTGGTGTTCCTTGCTGTTAAGCACTTCGTCGGGGATGGATCTCCAGGGCACCCTGTCGTCGGGGTCAAAGTCACCGAATAAGAACCGGGTTCTCAGCACACGCTTCAATGCCCTGTCAATATCATATTCAGTGACATACCCCATATCTAATGCAGACTGCAGGTGGTTGATGTAATAATCGCCACAGTTGAGGTCTGTTCCTGCTTGCAGACTTAATTGAACGGCTTTTTCACTTTCATCGACATAGAACTGGCTGCTAACAATTACGCTCACCGCCCAGCAGTCAGATACCGTATAGCCCCCAAATCCCCACTCGTCGCGAAGCACCTTGTCCAGGAGCCATACACTGGCGGGACCGGGAACACCATTTAGTCCGCGGTAGGTTGACATTACTGAGGCAACATTCGCTTCTTTTACTGCCATTTCGAATGCAGGGAAATAATACTCTCTCAGGTCCCTCATGTCGAGATAAGATGATGCCACAGTTCGGTGAAACTCTGAGTTGTCGGCAACAAAGTGTTTTACAGTGGCTCCTGCAAGCAGGTAGTCACTTTTCCCCCTTCCCTGCATCCCATTGACAAATGCCACGCCCATCCGGCCGGTGTGATATGGATCTTCGCCATACACTTCTTCTGTACGTCCCCACCTCGGGTCTCTGGCAAGGTTAATGGTTGGACTAAAGTAGGTTAGACCTTTCCCCGACTGGTTATTGAACACCCTGGCCTCTTTGCCGATCGCAACGCCCATTTTTTCAATGAGGTCAGGATTCCACGTACTTCCCAGTCCGATCACCTGCGGAAAAACTGTAGCCTCGTGCCACCGGGCAACACCATGGAGGGCTTCATTCCAGTAACCATAAAGCTTTATGCCCAATCGCTCTATCTCAGGTGCATCAAAATGCAACTGACCGATCTTTTCTTCAAGTGTCATTCGCGACACCAGGTCAGACAGCCGCTCATCCAGGTCAGTATCGGGATCCAGGTAGGGGAGCTGTGCCTGCAGAAACAAAGGGGAAATAAAAAATAAAAAAAGGGTAATGATAAAAAATAACTTTTGTCTGTTCATTGTTCGATGATTTATTCAGTATTTGTATAATTATCTATGATGCCTGGCAAATGCTACAGGTTCAGCCTTCCAGGCAGGGGGAGCCAAAATTGTTTACCTGTCTGACTCCACTACCCTGAAACCCATTAGTGTGGCAATGTCTTTCAGCGGTTTCCTAAGGTCGCCCAGCGTCACGGCTGTATGAATGCCATAAAGACAGGGTTCAAATCGTTGCTGGATCTTTTCGATGTCATCATGCCTGATAACGATCTTGGCAGTGCACATTACGTTATCAAGGTCTTCTCCGCCCGAATAAATTGCATGTCCGTCAACCACCACACCGGTATGCAGCCTGATCGTATTCAGCAGAGAATGCATTTCCCAAACCGTGACAGTTTCACCTTCGGGCCATTCGGCGGTTAGTCCTGTGGCTGATCCGGGTTGTTCGGGAAGGTCTCTCACCGGACTCTCGGCATGTGTTCTGATGGTGTATGGGAGGCGGCGATGGTCACCATAGGGGTTGACCGGGATGCCGCAATGCAATACTGTTTCCGTTGAGTTAAAGGTGTCGTAAATAAAATCACCCAGCATACTTGGTCTTCCCTTTAGCAGGTAGGCCAGCACCTGGCTGATCAGGATATCGGGATAATTCTGGCAGACAGCCATAATGCCCCTGGTTTTGAATCCCAATTCCATTCCCAGTCCGGGGAACAGGTTGTCTTTCAATTCGCCACTGGGTGCAACAGCCCTGATATGGGTGGATACTGCATTGCAATCATGCTTTTCGCGCAATGCATCAATGGCCAGGTAGGCCCTGGCGTTTTTTATGATCTCTGGACGGATGGCTTCGACTTTCCGTGCGTTCCTGATCCATTCATCGGCAACCTCTTCTGCTTTGGTTATGCTTGTGTTTTGATATTCCTCGTAAAACGCTCCCGGTTCTATGACCACAACTTCGGCCCCAAAAAGCGCTTCGAAATTCCTCAAATAATGCTCATTAAAGCCAGGTGGAAACGATTGTGTATGATCGCCCCGGTAATTCACTGCAGCAATGGTTTCCAGCGTGTCCCGTTTCAACATCAGTATTCTGGTTTTACTGAGTTGGTGAATCACCCTGATGAGGTTGATCTTGTAAACAAGGTCTTCAAACATTGCCTCCCTGACATCAGGTGTTGACAGGTTCCTCCTGTCAAGCTGAGCGGTCAGTATCCTGGGATTGTCGTAATCTGCACCGCCTTGCAGGACGCTGTTTTCTGAAAATCTTCCGGTTTTGAAAAGCCTGTAAGGCTGGGCATCCATGAATTCAAAAAGGTTATAGACAACGATGGTCGGCAGTCCGGTAAAAGCAAGCCTGTAATCATTGGCAACACGCCCTATGATCAGCACCCCGTGATAATCATTTTTGTTGGCTGTAACCTCCTCATATGCGTCACCATAGGTGCCCTCCCATTTTGTAAAGTCGACATCGGCACATGCATTCCTGAGTTGTTCCATCACTTCCTCATGGGTGGTAAACGTTTCGGGCTCACCACCCGAGCCGGTACATCCACAGCCACCCGATGTAAACATAGTGAAGATCCTGGTGGGTGCATTCTGCCCGTGGCTGCTCACCGACAAGGCAATTGCCATTAGGGCAATAAGGCAGGTTTTTTTCATGGTCGTAGTTTTTAGGGGATATTTATCCAGGTATTTCCGTTTTTATTTGACTGAACGACTGAGTGGATGAATTTCATACCACGCACACCATCGTACACCGTTGGAAATTCGCAGGAGTCATAATCTTCTCCCCTGATTGATTTTGCGGTTCCTTTGTAGATGTTCGCCAGGGCCTCGTAAATCCCTTCCGGATGTCCAGCAGGCATGGTATGTGCTGCTTCGGCAATTTCTGAGTTGTATGGGTTGGCCGGTTTATAGATCCTTGTGGGTTCTGAGTCACTTTGCAGGCAGAGGTAATTCGGGTCTTCCTGGGCCCATTTCAGGCTCGCCCGGGAGCCATATACACCGATTCTAAGGTTGTTTTCCTCGCCGGCAGCGACTTGTGTTGATCGGATCACCCCTTTTAATCCGTTGTCAAAACGCAGCAACACGGTTCCGTCCAGGTCCAGTTTGACCTCATCTTTTACCGAACTAAGGTCGGCCAG
>PWKN01000133.1 GCA_003559735.1 Bacteroidales bacterium
AGTCGGGTGCAAAACGGCGGATGGTTTCTCCGGTGACAATGATGGACGCATTGAAGTGGCTTTGGCGTGGCATATCCTCCATGATACCAGTAATTTGCACCGGGTATTCTCCTTGCAGGTAGAGCATTTCGCCTATGGGATCCTTGTCGCCGAAGAGCCGTTTGGCGGTTGATCTGTCAACAACCATGCTGTGGTCATTTTGCAGCACCTGGTCAGGATGTCCTTCCACCAGAGGGAAGCTGAAGAAAGAGAAGAAGTTGGAGTCAACAAGCATGATTCCCTGGTCCACATGGATGTTTTCTTTGTCTGTGAGCCACAGGAACATAAGGTCTCCCTGCCTGATGCGGGTTGTTCCCTGTATTTCGGGAATGACAGGATAAATCAGATTGTCGAGCAGATATGGCCCGAGTGGCACCCTTTCGTTTTGAACACCGAACTGTGTGTTGAAGCGGTAAATATGTTCCGCATTTTCGTGGAAGCGATCGTAGCCATATTCATCATAGGCAAAAAGCATGATATAGATGGCGCAGCACAAACCGGCGGCAAGTCCAAGCAGGTTGATCAGTGCGCTTAGCCTGTTGCGCAGCAGGCTGCGAACAGAAGCAAGGAGGTAGTTCGTTATCATAGCAAACACCAGAGGGTTATGCTTTACATCTGTCAACTAATATACCAATCCATTTAAAGCGCAAAAAGTCAATATATTATCATGATTGTGTTTCTGAAAATGGTGGTTTTAAGGCAAAAATATGTTCGTTTTTGAACGGCTATGTCCGCAAATGAAACACAAAGATATTACCTTCGCATAATCTACAATTGCAACCATCAAAGATCTTATTATTTTTACTTTCTCATGTACTATAAAGGAGGCAAACCATGAATACAAGAAAAACCATTACAGTGATCGTGCTCGCCATTGTCGTGCTTGCCGGTGCGGCAGCCATCATGGGCATTTTTTGGAACTTTGGCGACGGTCCCTTTATTTATCAATCCATCCGCGGCCTTGATGTTGAAATATACGGCAAGGGCATCTATCACCACATGCCGTCTGACGTGGCCATACAGGGCATCGCCCATGATTATGTGACATTGTTTGTTGCGATCCCGGTTTTGTTGATCTCGCTCTTCGGATACCTGAAGAATTCCATCCGGTTACAATTTCTGTTAAGTGGTGTGCTCGGCTATATTTTTGTAACCTACTGGTTTTATACAGCCATGGGTATGTACAATTTCATGTTTTTGTGCTACGTTGCGCTGATGGGCCTGTCCTTTTTTGGGGTATTTCTGTTAACCAGGAAGCTGGAACAGATGAGCATTTACCGGTTTTCTGAAAAAACACCCGCCAAAGTTGTCGGAGGGTTTTTGATGGTGAATGCCATTGCCATTGCGTTTCTCTGGTTGGGCATCGTTGTACCTCCCCTGATTGATGGCACCATATACCCGGC
This sequence comes from Bacteroidales bacterium, assembly GCA_003559735.1. Taxonomy (GTDB): domain Bacteria; phylum Bacteroidota; class Bacteroidia; order Bacteroidales; family UBA7960; genus PUPG01. Next base: position 1,443 of record PWKN01000133.1, read on the forward strand.
AGAGCTGAACCATTTCACCACGCTGATCGTACAGGGTTTTGACCTTGGATTATTATTACCAATAAGCTTTGTGGCCGGACTGATGCTTTACCGGAAAAAGAAATTGGGCTACCTCTACGCAACCATCTATCTGGGATTTTTGTCCTTGCTGATGACAGCGCTGACGGCAAAAATTATCGCCATGGCAATGAGCGGCGTGCATGTAATTCCGTCAATATTTATCATTCCCTCTTTTAACATCATCACCATTCTTTGTGCGTATTCTATGATTAAGAATGTTCAATCACCATAACAAAACCACCCAAAGGGATCATTTCAATGGTAATTTCTGCATCATGCAAAATGTTTTGGGTATCGAACCTGAACGTTTGAAACTCTTCTCCATCGAGATAATAAGTGGCTTTATAATCTCCCGGCTCCAGAAAATCGGGGATAAAGGATACGGTCTTATTCTCCTTTTTACCGTTGATACCGGAAACGTAGTACGATGTGCCAGAACGACGCGCCAATACAGAATGATCGCCGGGATAACCCGAAATGAAATAAATATCATCCCACACTACAGGAACATTTTTTATAAACTCGATAATGAAATCAGGCTGCTGCCGGACATAGTCAGCCCATTCGGCAATGTGAAGCAGACCTGTTTCATAGTGCACTGTCAGGGCCAGTTCGTGGGCATTGCTGGTAATTCTGGGAAATCCGCCCCTGCGGGTTGACAGGGTAAAAGGAGTGTAGTCTGTTGGTCCCACCACATCACGAATAAAAGGATATATGGTGTTCTGGATGGGTGCAAGCTCCGGCCATTCGGGAGTCCCGTAAAATTCGGCCCCCATTACCGCTTCCATGGTCAGCAGATTAGGAAAAGTCTTGGTCCAGCCGCGCGGAATGGTAGAGCCATGGGTGTTGATCAATATTTCGTTTTTGGCTGCTTCCCTGAAGATATTGATGTACATTTTGATGATCTCCTGCTTGTCGCTGGCAAAGAAGTCGAGCTTTATACCCCGAACACCTCTATCTCTGAGAAGCTGGAACTCTTTAACTCTGGCTTCCTCTTCATAAAACCTGTCGCGTGGCCTGGCGTTGCGGTTGCGGGCAGCCAGGATGACCTGTTCGCCCCAGCGGTCAGAGTCATCATCACCCAGATTTTTATGGACAACTTCATAATATTCCTCTTCTGGAAAAAATCCAGTGTTGTAAATGGGGCTGAGCTTGTTGAGCACATTTTGGGGGACTCCTTCGCTGCGAAGGGTTGCAACCACCTCATCCGAAAGATTAAAATACCACTTTACCCTGTTGTTGGGTCCACCCGAATTATACCAGATAAATAGCTCTACACCCTTCTCATCAGCATAATCGATGAGCTGGTCAATATCGCCGTTTCTCATAATATCCCAGTCGGCATCCACCAGGGAATATTCCCATCCCATTTCTGCAGAAAGGTCTACATGATCAGCCAAAGGGATGAAGTTGCTGCTGCTGGACGGGTCGTGCCACCAGCTCCAGGATGAGATGCCGGGTTTGATCCAGTCGGTATCTTCATATTCGGTGGGACGACTCAGGTGATCTACGATATTGGATTCAACGATATCGCCCAGCCTGTCTGTAATGATGGCAAAGCGCCAGGGTGTTGTCCATGGCAGGGTACTTGACGGGAATCTGCTGAAGAGTCCATAGCACTCATACTCTTCCGGAAACTCCAGCATGTAGTTGCCTCCAGGGGCATGCTGCCGGACATGCATCCCTGCATAATGCTCATCCAGATCGGCTTCTGAAATAAGCACCCAGGTACCGTCTTCTTTCTCAAACAGCAGGGGTAACGCCCAGCCATAACTCACAGGTGCTGAGGTGCCAATGGGTATCTCCCTGTGATAAGGAATTTCATAGCCCAGGCTCCAGTGCCTGATGGTATCGTAGGTCTGCATCCACGCCTTACCGGCTGTAGAGTTGAGATTAAAAGATGAAAGTTCGTCAATGACCATGTGTTTTGCCGTATCCTTCGCCGCAAAGTGGTAACGAAATGCCACCCCTTCATCGTAAGCCCTGAAAATAACATCCAGCATTTCACCGGATTTGTGCTGAAAGCTTAAAGTGATCTCGTTGCAATGATTCACATCGTTAATGCGTTTCCCACTAATAGTGGAATAGGGCTCATAAATCTCCTCTCTGTTATGAGACCCATATTGCAAATCTTTGCTGAAGTCATGATCATTTCTTAACAGCCCTAATGAAGACGTATCGAGCGCCCTGACTTTTCCCCCATCTTTATGATGCAGATCGGCTGTATAGAATATGGAACCATCTGACTTATCAAGCGTTATGGTAACATAAATTGCTCCATTGGGAGAAGAAAGCGTCCATTCGTCTTCCCCGGATGAGCAGCTAATCAAGGTCAGCAAAAACAGAACGGCAAACAATTGAATGCTTTTTTTCATTTTAAATCGGTTTTATGACAAATAATTCAACTCCCATTTTGGTCAGGCATCAAAACGAGCCGCTGCTTCCTCCAGCATGGTAGCGGTAGCGGTTGCCCCGGAACGTGTTGCACCCACCTCTCTTACAGCTAACAGCTGGTCGAGCGTACGCACCCCTCCGGCTGCTTTCACCTTAACTTCCGGACCTGAATGCTGACGCATTAACTTCAGATCATCGAGTGTGGCACCGGTATAGTTGTAGCTGCCGTCGTATTGTTTTACAAAGCCAAATCCGCTGGATGTCTTTACATAGTCAGCACCAACTTTTGTACAGATCTCACATAATCTTATCTTGTCTTCTTTATTGGTAATGAAATCTGTTTCGAAGATTACTTTGACTATAGCATTGCCTGCATGGCAGGCTTCGGTAACCGTGCGTATTTCGTCCTCAATATATGCCCAATCGCCCCCGAGGGCCTTCCCGATATTGATCACCATATCAACCTCAACAGCACCGTCGGCGACGGCTTGTTTTGTTTCAAATACTTTCACTGCGATACTGCTGTTGCCGGCGGGGAAACCAATCACACATCCAACCAGGACATCAGAACCTTCTAACAACTCAGCAGCGCACCTGACCGCATAAGGCTTCACACAAACTGACGCCACATCATACTTCAAAGCGATGCGACACTCACGTTCCAGATCATCATCAGTGAGGGTGGGGTGTAAAATGGAATGGTCGATCATTTTTGCAAGATCTTTGACTGTAGTATTCATTTTATTTCTTGATTGATATATAGAAACACCTTGTCAAAGTCAAAAGTACATCAACCACCATGGTAATCTCACGCTCAAAATCTCATTTTCTTTCACCTATGTCTCATTATACCATCATGAAACCTGAATTAAAAATTTGATATTTAGAGATCACATGCGAATATTATTGAACGACTACTCTTTTTTCCCTTTCTTACCACTGCCTTTCTGTTTAATATCTTCGCCGGATGCTTCAGGGAACAAATATTTCAGTTCCACAGGCAATGGAAAGGCAATAAGGGAACCTTGCTGGCTGGCTATTTCCGGAAGTGCTCTCAATAATCGGACATAAAAGGCTCCTTTTTCAGTATTTAAAATGCTTGCTGCTTCCCGGATCTTGTCGGCAGCCTGTTTTTCTCCTTCAGCCTGTACAATGACCGCCCGCCGTTCTCTTTCAGCAGTAGCCTGCCTGGATATTGCTCTTTGAAGACCTTCGGGTATGACTACGTCTTTAATTTCTACCGTCGTTACCTTGATACCCCACGGATCAGTTGCTTCATCCAGGATGCTCTGGATTTTAATGTTTAACTTTTCTCTTTCTGATAAAAGCTCGTCCAGCTCGGCCTGCCCCGCAACACTGCGCAAGGTGGTTTGAGACAGCTGTGCAGTTGCCGTGGCAAAATCTTCCACATTAACAATCGCCTTGTTGGGGTCTACTACCCGGTAATAGACCACTGCGTTTACATTGGTGGTTACATTGTCTTTTGTGATCACTTCCTGGGAGGGGACATCCAGGGTGACAACACGCAAAGATACCCGCGTAACCCTGTCTATACCAGGGATAATAAGGATAAACCCGGGACCTTTAATGGCTATCA
>PWKN01000101.1 GCA_003559735.1 Bacteroidales bacterium
CATTCACCCTTCCTTCCGACACCTCATTCAGGAACTCCTGTGGCACTTCGCCGAGCGTTACCACATCTTTACGCCAGTTGTGCACAAGGAACAGGGAAGGGTCTGTGTCGACGAACATTTTTTGTATTTCGGAGGCCGACATGGGATAATGGGTGCCCAGTGCCGGCAGGATGTCTGTGAGCCGGTCACCGTAATACCTGACAGCCAAATTGGTCAGCTGACCTGCCCTGCTGTGAAACCTTGTATAGTCAGGGGGTATGGCGAGTACTTTCTGGCGGCTGCCAAGTTTTTCCAATGCCGTACAGAGACCCTTCCGGAGGTCTTCTGTACCCAGGTCACTGTTTTGTGTACCGTGTTCGAAGAACATCATATTTCATTACCTGTTTTTCTCTGCCTGTGTTGCAGGTGTTTTTTATGTACTTTTTTTTCTGGACCGGTACACATGTCTATGTCTGCCATGGTGGCTCTGCAGGGAGATATGCGTTAAACTCCCCGATCAGTTGGGTCTGGTATGTCCCGGCGAAGCTCCCGTTGAAGAACCTGTTGAGCGCCTCGTCATAAAAACGCTGCCAGGAGGCCTCTTCATGGCCGGGGTTGACCGGATAGAAAAGAACACCGTTCGTTGTGGCCGCCTTCATATCTCCCGGTGCATCCCCGATCATCAGGATCTTGTGGTCGGGGTATTTCCCTTTTGCTGCCAGGGCAATATGCTCTGTTTTTGTCCCGTATTCCTGTCCGGCAATGACCTTAACAAATGAATCGATGTCATTGTCTTTCCATTCTCTCTCAAGCGCCTCTACGGGAGTTTGTGAAACTACGAGGGCATCTGCCTTTTGGGTGATTGTTTCGAGCGACTCCCTGACAAACGGGAATGGGTTGATGCCGTGCACCATATCTGCCACATCTGCATTAACACTTTTCGACCATTGCAGCACCCTGTCAATATCCGGGTCATTCACTTTTTCTGCATACGCCTCCAGTGCAGGATTGCCCAGGCTGGTTTCCTGTGTGATCCATTTCTTCAATGCATCCAGTTTGGGCAGTGTTGCTTTCCTGGCTTTCACTTCCGCTCTTTCTTCCAGCAACCTGACTGCCTCCAGCAGTGCAAGAAACCTGTTTATTCCACGGGTTTTTGAGTACAGGTTGACAAACTCCCATGTTTCACGTGCATACTTGGAGATGGTTTGCAGTTGGAAGTATTTGATGAAATTCGGACAAAAACACTCTTTCTGTTTGATTTCCATTGTGTCGAACACACAACCGTCAGAATCGATCCCAATGAAATATTCATTATCGGGTGATAGTGCTTTGAGTTGTTCCTGCAGTTTTTTTGGTTGGCTCATTTTTCTGTTGTATTGATTGAACATTATTTCATTACCAGGGCATACATCAGTATGCTTCAGGCGTGTATTTTGGAAGCTTCTGGCTGGCAAAGACAGGTTGTAACCTGGCAAACCGCTGAATGCCACCCACAAGGGGTACCGACACCCAGTCTTCGCCGATCAGTGGTTTGGCATAGCGGATAAAGTCATTGGTGACATCCGTTTTTTCCCTGGTGATCCATTCCTTTGGGAAGAAGCGTTCAGAGAGGGCCACTTTTTCAAGGGGCACCTTATCGTACCTGATGGAGTATATACTGCCTGTGTTTCTCAATAGTGTTGCCATCCACCCATTTCCATCATTCAGTGCAATTTCTACCGCCTTCTGTCCCACTTTGTATGCTTCTTCCAGGTCGACGGTTGAGGCATAGATCATGGCCGTTCTCTGGTCGGTCCCCATAACCTGTCCGCGTGCCGCCCCCCGTGCTTTGATTCCATTGTGGTTCAGGTAATTTACAACCGATTGGTAAACAGATGCCTTGCTTGAACCAAATGATGTGTGTCCGAATGCATCCTTTACTTCACCAATCGCTCCCACATCGAATCCTTCGCTTACCACGACAATGCAGCGGCGGTCCTTATTCAGCTGGTCGTTGACGTTGTCGGCCATTTCTTCCAGTCCGGCTCCCGATTCTGTAAGGTATATTTGCAGGGGCATTTCCCGGTTGGGATCGGCAAGGCGTGCTGCGGCGGGGATATACCCAATTTTTCTCCCCATTGCCTGGATAACCAGTACCGGGTCGGCCGGGGCCGATCCCCTGTTTTCTTCGTTGGCATTCTGGATGATGTGTGACCAGTACCGTGCAACGCTTCCATAGCCGGGGGTGTGGTCTATCAGTTCAAACGCACTGTCGCCCACATCGTTGTCGATGGTTTTCGGCACACCGGCAGCAATAAGGTCGATGCCTTTCTTTGCTGCCAGTTCACTCACTTTAAATGCCGTATGTTGCGAGTCGTTGCCACCGATATAGAAGAAGTAGCCGATGTTGTGGGCCTTCAGGACGTCGATCACGCGGTCAAAATCCTTTGTCTGATGATCTTTCAGCTTATAGCGGCACGTTCCGATGCTGCCAGCGGCAGGTGTAACGCGCAGCAGGCTGATCTCCTCATCTGGCTGTGCCGAAAGGTCGAGCAGCTCTTCTTTCAAAACACCTTCAATGCCGTGCCAGCCGGCGTATACTTTTCCAAACCTGCCGGGATACATTTTGCAGGTTTCTGCGATGCCCCTGAGTGAATTGTTTATGACCGGGGTTGGGCCGCCTGACTGTGCGACGATGACGTTCTTGTTCATAGCGGTTTTGTCATTTCGTTTATATATTGTTTCTTACAGGTTGTGTCTTTCTTTTTCTTTCATGCAGTGCTGCCTTGCACACAGTTGTATTATTCTAAAAGGGAAAGCCGGGGTTTTTTGGGACTCAGCCGTATCGTTCAGGTCAGATGCAAGGCTATACACCTCCATAGGCGCTGTACCCGCCATCGACGGGCAATACAACCCCGTTGACGAAGCAGGAAAGATCGGAGAGCAGAAAGAGCACCGTTCCCTGCAGGTCTTCCGGATCACCAAACCGTCCAACTGGTGTACTGGCAATGATCTTCTCCCCCCTTGGAGTCAATGCGCCTGTCTCCTGATCAGTGAGCAGGAACCTGTTTTGGTCGGTCAGGAAAAAACCAGGCGCGATGGCATTGACCCGTACCCCTGTCTTCCCAAAATGCACGGCAAGCCATTGGGTAAAATTGTTTATGGAAGCTTTTGCTGATGAATATGCTGGAATTTTTGTAAGCGGTTTGAATGCGTTCATGGAGGAGATGTTCAGTATGACCCCCTTCTTATGTTCAACCATCTCTTGTCCGAATACGAGGGTTGGCAGCAGGGTGCCCATAAAATTAAGATCAAAAACCTTCCTGAATCCCTCTTCTTCCAATCCGAAGAACCCGTTGACAAGGTCTTCGCCGGTATCCGGACGGATCTGCTCCACCTTTGTTGTGGCGCCCGGTGCGTTTCCCCCGGCGCCATTTATGAGGAAGTCAACATGACCGAGGGTTTCGTTGACGGTTTTTTTTGCCTGTTCCAGCGATTTTTTACTGAGCACGTTGGCGTGAATGCCAATGACCGTTGCATTGTGCGACGGTCCAATTTTTTTTGCTTCACGTTCAGCCGCTTCGCCGTCAAGGTCGAGCAGTGCAATACGGAGTCCGGCCGACGCCAGTGATGCTGCCATAGCAGTGCCCAGTACGCCGGCACCACCGGTGATCACGCACACTTTGTTGTTCAGTTCTTCGAACCAGTCATTTTTCATGGTCATGGTTGCATTTATTTATTGTTATGATAATCTTCAATGTTTTCCCTTGTGATGATGTCGATGGGCAGGTGTTGCGTTTTTTTGGGTTCCTTTTTCAGGACCAGGTGGTTGAACAGTGCCATAACGCTTTTGTAGCCCTGCTCCCAGGGTTGCTGCCCGATCAAAAAATCGATGGTATCCCTGGCAAGGAATACCTTGTTCTCTTTGGTTACATCGTACCCTATCAGCCGGATGTCCTGCCTGTTGACCTTTTCCAGGAAAGCAGCCACACGGTGTACGCGCGAGTTGGTGACAAATATGCCCTGTATGTCCGGTCTGTCTTTAAGCGTTTCTCCAAGAATGTTGTTGACCAGGGTTTGGCTGGCGGTATCTATTTGAAGGCTATGCAAGATTGTATCTGCTTTTTTGTTGTTGCTGATGTACTGTTTCCGGAAACCTTCTTCCCTTTCGAGGATATGCGCCTGGTTGCCTTTTTTATGAATGAAGTTTACGATCAGTACCGGCTTGTCACCCAGTCCGAAATACATAAGCTTGGCCGCGACCATTCCGCTGCGCTGCGCATCTTGTCCGACAAAGGCAAGGTGTGGTTGCTGTGCAATGCATGCATTGATAAAAACCAGCGGGATGGAATGCTGTATGGTCTTGCCCGCAAAATCTCCGGCTTCCTCTGAAAATACGGGAGCCACGATCACACCATCTGGCTTGTTTTGTAAGACCTGCCGTGCCTGCCTGACAAATTCGGAACGGTCGAAATAATCGAACCAGTAATGATCCATCCTGACACCGAAGTGTCCGATCTCATTCAGTGCATCATCCATGCCGGTGGCGGGAGACTCCCAGAAACGGCTGCTTCTGTCGGCACGGGGCATCAGTACAGCGATCCTGAATGACTTTTTGGATGCAAGGGTGCTGGCTACCACATCCGGCTGGAAATCCAGCTCCCGGATGATGCGCAACACCTTTTCCCTGGTCTTTTTCGACACCTCGCCACGATCATGGATCACCCTGTCGACCGTACCAGGTGACACGTTTGCACGTTCAGCGATATCTTTTATCCTTGCTTTCCCGGAGTGGTTATGTACTGGTTTGTTTCTCACAACGATATACCTGGTAAAACGGTGGCTGTAATAATTGTCTGCCGAGACGGTTGGCCTGCATGAATGAATACAGGTAAAAAAAAACCATCCTGTTGTTTGCAAAGTAAATACTTTTTTTTGTATTTTCGTGGGCGCACACGAAAATTTTTTTTGGCGGACGGGCATAGGGGTTCACAGCAGATAACCTGACCATGCGGCGATCATCCGTTATTGTTACCGAAAGTCAATCATTGGTTCATTTACAAAAAACGAAAAATTTATGCAGCTGGAAAAGTATTCTTTTGGTATTGGCGACCGGTTTGGTCAGCAGGGAACAGCTCAGCTCAGGGCTTTTTATCTGGCCAGGGAGCGGGACCTCCACCTGGTCCCCGTCTGGAATAAATCAGACCGCGAGCATACCACCATACAGTCGGTGCCTGCCGATACCCGTATTGCGGCAGATGAAGCCGTAGTCCGGACAGGGTGGGAGGGGAGCTATTATGTTGATGCAGACCATATTCATTTGTCAAACGTTGATCCCTATATCAGGCATGCTGATTTTTTTACCATCGATGTGGCCGGCTACATTGGGGAGAAAGCGACTGAGAATGAATTACACGCTTTTGTTGAGGACAATCTGCCTCAGGCTGGGGTGCTGCATATTCCTGGTATTGAACCCCATTTTGTTGTGACACGGGAGGTCATGCGCCGGATCGCAGAAAAATTTCTGTTTGCCATCGGGCAGGCTGGTATCATCTACAGGCATATTGCCGAAAATAAAGGGGAAGAGGGATTTGTGACCGAAATATCGATGGATGAGGTGGAGGATGCACAGGATCCGGTTGAGCTGTTTTACATCCTGAGGGCCATTGCCAGTGAAGGAATACCGGTGCAGACCATCGCACCAAAATTCAGTGGTCGTTTTAACAAGGGGATTGATTTTCGCGGTGATGTTGCACGGTTTGCTGTGGAATTTGAACAGCACCTTCTTGTGACAAACCATGCGGTAAAGTGTTTTGGGTTGCCGTCAAACCTGAAGCTGAGTGTGCACAGCGGCAGTGACAAGTTTTCGATATACCCGGTTATCGGCCAGATGATAAGGAAACATAACAAGGGCATTCATATAAAAACTGCCGGCACAACCTGGCTGGAAGAGGTAATTGGTTTGTCGCTTGCTGGTGGCGATGCTTTCCGGATGGTATCAGAAATATATACGAATGCTTATGACCGTTTCGATGAACTATGCAGTCCGTATGCACAGGTGCTTGACATCGAAAAAAACCGCCTGCCATTGCCAAAGACGGTCAGAGGATGGGATGGGGACAGGTTTGCAGCTGCCCTCAGGCATGTGCCGGATCATCCGGAGTATAACAGTCACCTGCGCCAGCTTATGCATGTATCTTACAAAGTGGCTGCAGAACTGGGCAACGCCTATATCGATATGCTTGCGAGGCACCATACATTGATAGCCAGGCAGGTGACTGAAAATATTTTTGAAAGGCACATACAGAAGATCTTTGTTGAATAATTAAAACATAAACGCATGAAGACATTTATGGGTGATGATTTTTTGCTGGACAACAAGTGGGCAGAGCGGCTGTATCATGAGCATGCCAGGGATTTGCCTGTTATTGATTACCATTGTCACCTGCCTCCGGGTGATATTGCGGATGACAAAAAATTTGCCAACCTGACGAATATCTGGCTAGATGGGGATCATTATAAGTGGCGGGCAATGCGTGCATGCGGAATCCCGGAAAAATACTGTACGGGTGATGCCCCGGATGATGAGAAATTTAAGAAATGGGCTGAAACAGTGCCATACACATTGCGCAACCCGTTATATCACTGGACGCATATGGAGTTGCGACGCCCATTTGGCATAACCAGGATCCTTAACCCATCAACTGCAGATGCTATTTACCGGGAAGCCAATGAACTGTTGGCCACTGATTCGTTTACGGCAAGGAACATCATGCGGAAATTCAAAGTGGAGGTGGTATGTACCACCGACGATCCTGCTGATTCGCTTGCACCCCACAGGCAAATAAAGGATGACGGATTTGAGATCAGGGTTTTGCCTACCTGGCGACCCGACAAAGCCATGGCAATAGAAGATCCGGAGGCATACAACCGGTATGTCGGCCAGCTTGAAGAGGCGAGCGGTATGACCATTTCCTGTTATGATGACCTGATGAATGCGTTGCAGGCACGGCACGACTTTTTTCACAGCATGGGATGCCGTTTGTCTGACCACGGACTGGATCGTTTTTATGCTGATGATTTTGGTGATGCCGGGATCAGGGACATCTTCAAAAAGGTGCGGGCACATCAACCTGTGTCTGCCGAAATGATCAGCAAATTCAAGTCGGCCATGCTTTATGAATTTGGCCTGATGGATGCTGAAAAGGGGTGGACCCAGCAGTTCCATGTTGGGGCACTGCGAAACAATTCGTCCCGTATGTACCGGCAACTTGGTCCTGATACCGGGTTTGACTCTATTGGTGACCGGGAGATGGGACGAAGCATGTCGTTGTTTTTTGACAAACTCGACCAAAGCGACCGGCTGACCAAAACGATATTGTATAATCTGAATCCGCGCGACAATGCCATGATGGCCACCATGGCAGGAAACTTCAACGATGGCCGTATACCTGGCAAAATGCAGTATGGCAGTGGCTGGTGGTTCCTGGATCAGAAAGATGGTATTGAACAACAGTTGAACACCCTGTCGGGTATGGGATTGTTAAGTCAGTTTGTGGGGATGCTTACCGACTCACGGTCATTCTTGTCTTATCCCCGTCATGATTATTTTCGGCGCATCCTGTGCAACCTCATCGGAACAGACATGGAGAACGGTGAGATCCCCGCCGATATGGAACTGGCAGGCAGGATGACGGAAGACATCTGCTATTACAACGCAAAAAGATACTTTGGGTTCTGACCCTCTGGAAAACAACCTGCAGTCATGGGAACCCCATATGGCACACAACACATGCTCTGCAGGCGCTGCTATTCGTTTGATGGCTTCCCGATGGTGGCGAGGATGCCCCCGTCAACATACAGGATATGGCCATTGACAAAGTCTGACGCACGGGATGCAAGGAAAACCGCGGCACCCTGCAACTCTTCCGGCTCTCCCCAGCGTCCGGTTGGTGTTCGACTGATGATGAATTCATTCAGCGGGTTCCCTTTGGTACGTATGGGGGCGGTTTGTTCGGTGGCAAAGTAGCCCGGACCGATACCGTTGGACTGGATGTTGTATTGCGCCCATTCGGTTGCCATGTTGCGCGTTAGCATTTTTAATCCCCCTTTTGCTGCAGCATAGGCGGAAACTGTATTCCGGCCCAGTTCACTCATCATGGAACACATATTGATGATCTTGCCGCCTGATTTTCGGCCGATCATGCTTTTTGCGACGTGTTTGGCCATAATGAATGGTCCTGCCAGATCGATGTCGAGCACCTGCCGAAATTCGTCCGCTTCCATCTCAATTATAGGCACCCGTTTTATAATCCCGGCATTATTTACCAGGATATCGATGGGTGCCACCTCCGACTCAATTTTTTTGATGTTCTGTATGACGGCATTTTCGTCTGTTACATCAAACAGATAGGTGCTGGCATCGATGCCGGCACCAGCGTAGTCTTTTTTCGCTTTTTCAAGTTTGCCGGGTGAAACGTCATTGATCACGATCCTGGCACCAGCACCGGCAAGTCCTTTGGCAATGGCCATGCCCAGGCCATGGGTGCCCCCGGTTACCAGGGCCGTTTTTCCGGTTAAGTCAAACAATTCTAAAGTGTTCATTTGTAGGCTGTTGATTAAATATTACTATTTCAGGTCTTTGATTTTCAGGTGGTCCATATCACCATAATCAAGGTTTTCTCCAGCCATGCCCCAGATAAATGTATAGTTGGATGTGCCGGCTGCGGCATGTATGGACCATGCAGGAGACAACACCGCCTGGTGGTTATGCATCCATATGTGCCGTGTTTCGTCCGGTTGTCCCATGAAATGTGAAATGCCTTGGTCTTCAGGAAGTTCAAAATAAAAATATGCTTCCATCCTGCGCGAATGGATATGGGGTGGCATGGTATTCCACACGCTTCCTGTCTGCAGTTCGGTCATCCCCATTTGCAACTGGCACGACTCTATGTTTTCCCTGACCAGAAGCTTGTTGATCTTACGGTGGTTGGACGATGCCAGCTCGCCGAGTTCTACCACCTGGGCATCGGCCAGCGTAATCTGTTTGTCAGGATATGCTTTGTGTGCAGGGGCGCTGTTTATATAGAACAAGGCAGGACTTGAAGCATCTGCACTTTCAAAGAACACCTCTTTATCGCCGCTGCCAATATAGAGGGCTTCCTTATAATTCATTTCAAAGGCTTTCCCGTCTATGGTGATGAGCCCTTTCCCCCCAACATTGATCACTCCCATTTCACGGCGGTGAAGGAAATGGGTCGCCTTGATTGGGTCAATGGTTTCGAGCCTGATCTTTTTGCCGGCAGGTTTGGCACCACCAACCATAAACCTGTCATACATAGAATATACCAGGTGAATGGTATCGTTAAGAAAGATCTCCTCAATGAGGAACTCCCCGCGGATCCTCTGTGTGTCATACTGCTTAAAGTCAGCCGGATTGGTGGCATAACGGATGGAATACTTCATAGACATAGGTAATGATGTTTGGATGTTAATAAATCAGTTTTGTCGGTTGAATGCAATTAAAAGCGCCTGGCATACAAGCTGATCGTTTGGGTGGCTTCGACGGCCTTCCAAAACATCTTGATGGTCATGGCATTTTATCATTATGTAATCGATTGTACAAATATAGTTGTTTTTTGGAGGTTATGCAAGTATTCAGCCATTTCTTTGGGATGAGGGACGGTAAATGATCTCCGACCTCAGGACAATTTCCCTGGGGATATAGCTTTCTCCTTTGTGTTCAATTTCTTCTATCAGCATCCTGGCTGATTGTCTGCCCATTTCAATGCCATGCTGGTCGACAGAGGTAAGCGGCGGATCGATGATCTCCCCGAAAGGCTCATTTGCATAGCCTGTTATGGCAACAGCTCCGGGGATGTCAATCCTTTTCTCCCTTGCATATAGCATAGCCCCCAACGCGCCATAATCGCCCGCGGCAAACACTGCATCAAAAGCGACACCATTGCTGACCAGTTCGGCCATTGCCTGGTAGCCTGTCTCACGTGTGATGGCATTGACGCAATGCAGTTCACCGGAAACTGGCAATTTGTTATCGTTTAGTGCATCCCTGTATCCGGCTGCCCGGTTGCGGTAAATGTTGATGTGTTCCGGACCTCCGAACAGGGCTATCCGACTGCAGCCATTGGCGATCAGATGTTCGGTGATCTTATATGCGCTTGCGTAGTCATCTATTGTGATTTTGCTGACATCCATGGTGTCAGGAACCCTGTCAAAAAACACCAGTGGCAGACCAGTTGCCATGAAGCTTTCAAAATGCGTACAAGACTTCGTTTCAAGCGACACTGAGGCAATCAGTCCGTCAACACGGCCATTGAGCAAATTCTTCAGCTGTATCTTTTCCTTCGACAGTGATTCAAATGACTGGCAGATCAACACATGATATCCTGAAGCAGCTGCTATTGTTTCAATGCCATGAATGACCGTGGCAAAAAAATTACGGTTTACCTGGGGCACCAGTATGCCGATGGTATTGCCAAACCCTTTACGCAAACTGAGTGCCCTGTAATTGGTTTGGTAGTTGAGCTTCGTGGCGAGTTTCCTCACCGCCTCCTTCATCGGTTTGCTGATACCGGGATGGTCCTGTAATGCCCTGCTGACAGTTGATGCGGTCGTGTTTAACTGCCTTGCAAGGTCGTATATGGTGATCCTTTTCTCTGTCATATGCCTGTTGTGCCGGTATGCAGGTCAATAAAAAAATGAATATTTTTTGTGTTTTTCACAAAAGTATGTATTTTTGAACAATCGATTACATCATTGTTTGTTTTTTTATCCTGTAATATCCAATATTATACGGCAGACTTAAGCAGCAGAGCGGTTTTCATTTATAAAAAAAAGGCATTATGGCGCGTTTCTCAAGGGTGGAAGTTATTCTGGCAATGAAACAGACAGGCATTGTGCCGGTGTTTTACCATCCCGACCCTGCACTTTGTTATGATGTGGTGAAGGCATGTTTCGATGGTGGCATCAGGGTTTTTGAGTTTACCAACAGAGGCGATTTTGCACATGAGGTTTTTTCTGACCTGAGCAAAAAGGCAATGGTTGATTTTCCTGAGCTGATACTGGGTGCCGGATCGGTTGTTGATGCCCCCACTGCGGTACTGTACATGCAGATGGGTGCCGCCTTTATTGTTTCTCCTGCCTTATATGAAGATGTGGCCGTTGTGTGTAACCGCCGTAAGGTACCCTGGTCGCCAGGTTGCGGGACCGTTACCGAAATATCGAGGGCAGAAGAACTGGGGGCTGAAGTGGTAAAGGTGTTTCCTGCAGCGCAGCTTGGGGGTCCGAAGTTCGTCTCGGCAGTCAGGGGACCACGACCGTGGACATCCATTATGCCCACAGGGGGTGTTGAGCCAAACGAGGATAATCTTCGCGCCTGGTTTGACGCTGGTGTTGCCTGCGTGGGTATCGGATCAAAGCTGATTACCAAACAGATCATCAGCAACAAGGATTTTAAGCAGCTGGAAGAAACGGTCAGGCATGCCGTTGGGATTGTTAAGAAAATCAAAGGCAGATAATGCACTGTAAAATAAAATATCCTTATATGATTCACAATCGCCTAATTATTATATTGTTTTCCCTATTGTTGCTGGCGGGACTTTCATCTTGCGGGCAGCGGGAGGATATTACCGTTTTGAAACTTGGACATGGACTTGATCCAAGCCACTCTGTACACAAAGGTATGGTGTATATGGCCGACAGGGTGTATGAAAAATCCGGGGGACAGATGCGTATTGATGTCTATCCCAGCGGACAACTGGGGTCGGAGCGCGAGAACCTGGAAATGCTCCAGATCGGCAGTCTTGCGATCACCAAAGTGTCGGCCGCCATCATGGAAGGCTTTGCCCCAAGTTACCGTGTGTTGAGTCTGCCGTATATCTTTACCAGCCGGGAACATGCATACCGGGTAATGGATGGGGATATTGGAAGGCAGATCCTTATGGATGGAGATAAGTATTGGTTGCGCGGGCTGACATTTTATGATGCCGGCAGCAGGAGCTTTTATACAAAAGACCGTCCCATCGAACATCCTGATGACCTGCGCGGACTAAGGATCAGGGTAATGGAAAGTCCGACGGCTGTCGGCATGATCCGCGCACTGGGAGGGTCTCCCACACCCATATCATGGGGCGAACTGTATACCGCCCTGCAGGGCGGAGTGGTAGATGGCGCAGAAAACAATCCGCCGAGCTTCTATTTGTCCCATCATTACGAGGTGTGCCAATATTACTCACTCAATGAGCACGCTACCATTCCTGATGTGCTGCTGATCAGTACCAAGTACTGGAATACCCTGACAGAGCAGGAACAGGAATGGTTGCAGGAAGCCGCCGAAGAATCGGCAATACACCAGCGTGTGCTGTGGATGGAATCAGAAAGGTATTCGCTTGAACAAGCAGAAGCAGCCGGCGTGACCATCATCTATCCCGACAAAGAACCGTTCATTGAGCGGGTTCAGGAGATCCATGCATTATACAAACAGGATCCGAGACTGACAGATCTGATTGAACGGATACAGGCACTGGAATAGGTGAGTGGCCATTTGCCGGTGGTCGCTGAAGGCGGACAGTACGGATCAGTCAGCGTCTGTTCATAAAGTAAAACATCAAAATAATAATCACATGAAGCTAAGAAGGTTGATTGACAAAATACTGGGGACATTGGTAGTGGTGCTGATGGGGGTATTGGTGCTTGATGTATTGTGGCAGGTGATCAGCCGATACATTGTGGGCCATCCCAGTGCGTTTACCGACGAGCTGGCCGGATTCCTGCTGATATGGGTTGGGCTCCTGGGGGCAGCCTATGTAACTGGACAGAAACAGCATCTGGCCATCGATCTTATACCGAGGAAACTGAGTCCAGAAAAGAGACATAAACTGGACAAGTTGATCAATATCCTGATCGCTTTGTTTGCGTTTTTTGTGCTGATCATTGGCGGCGGGAACCTTACCTATCTCACTTTTTACCTGAACCAGATATCGTCGGCCCTCCAGATTCCGGTTGGGTATGTTTACCTGGTTCTGCCGCTGAGCGGACTATTTATCATGTATTATGTCATTGATGACACGATTCGTGATGCAGTGGACCGGTACACGGAAGAGTTGCCACAGTTTGAACCTGAAAAACAAACGGAATAAATACCAATACCATGGAATACCTCGACATTTTAATTCTGGTGATCAGCTTTGTCGTCCTCTTGCTGATGGGTGTGCCCATTGCTTACAGTATCGGGATATCGGGTGCCATAACATTGCTGGTCAATGTGATGCCACTGCCTGCTTTTACCACCTTTGCACAACGCATGGCTACGGCACTGGATAGTTTTGCACTCCTTGCCATACCCTTTTTTATACTGGCCGGACAGTTGATGAATAAGGGGGGCATAGCCATCCGCCTGATTGATTTTGCGAAGGTGCTCGTTGGCAGGCTGCCTGGCGGACTGGCATTTGTGAACATAATGGCGAACATGCTTTTTGGTGCTATTTCAGGATCGGCTGCTGCATCGGCATCTGCCATTGGCAGCTTTATGAATCCGAAAATGGTGGAGGAGGGATATGACAAATCGTACAGCGCTGCGGTTAATATTACTTCGGCGACTACCGGACTGGTGATCCCGCCCAGCAATATCCTTATTGTGTATAGCCTGGCCAGCGGGGGTGTTTCGATTGCCGCATTGTTTCTGGCGGGATATATCCCGGGTATTATTACCGGGTTAATGCTGATGGGGGTGGCTGCCGCATTCGCCTACCGGAAAAACTATCCCGTGGGCGAATCATCCAGCCTGAAAGATGGACTCTGGAAGTTCCTTGTTGCCTTACCCAGCCTGCTTTTGCTTGTTATTGTGATCGGTGGCATCATTGCCGGCATATTTACCGCTACCGAAGCATCGGCAGTGGCGGTAATGTATACGCTGGTGCTGTCCATGATATATGGCGAAGTGAAGGTAAGGGATTTTCATGGTATCTTATTGAAAACAGTGGGGGTGACTTCTATTGTGTTGTTGCTTGTGGGGACATCCATGGGTATGTCGTGGGTAATGTCTTACGCGAACATACCACAAAACGTCAGTGCCGGCCTGTTATCGGTCAGTGAAAACAAGATCGCAATATTGTTGATGATCAACCTCATCCTGCTGGCAGTGGGTGTGTTCATGGACATGACCCCTGCGGTGCTGATCTTTACACCCATATTCCTGCCCATTGTCGCCGATCTTGGTATTGATCCCATACATTTCGGGATCATCATGGTTGTCAACTTGAGTCTCGGACTCTGCACACCACCGGTCGGATCGCTGCTCTTCATAGGCTGCAGTGTGGCCAAGGTGGGGATAGGGGATGTGCTGCGGCCCCTGTTGCCTTTATTCGCAGCCATGATCGTGGCATTGCTGCTGATCACATTTATCCCCGCACTCAGTCTGTGGTTGCCCGGACTGCTTGGTTTCTGATAACCTCGGTCGGGTGTTTGCGGGTTAAAGGATACTCCTTATCCGGTGGTTGCCCGGACTACCTGGTTTCTGATAACCTCGGTCGGGTGCTTGCGGGTTACCAGAAACCCATTATCCGGTGAGGACCCTGACTACCTGGTTTCAGATAGTTCTCCTGCTCCGTCCCCGGTAGTCACATCGTAAAACAGGGGCTCGTGGCCAAACGCTTTGGTAAAAGCAGCAGAAGCATTGTCCCTGAATGGTTCAAGTGCACCGGTTTTTACAAGGCTGATGGTACAGCCCCCAAATCCGCCTCCCATCATGCGTGAGCCTGCCACACCTTTGGTGTTTTCTGCTGTTTCAACAAGAAGGTCCAGCTCTTTGCAGCTAACCGCATACCTGTCTCTTAGTCCGCTGTGCGACCCGAACATTAGTGTGCCGAGTTTCTCCATGTCTCCTTGTTGCAGCGCATCACAAGCGTTGAGCACGCGCTGGTTTTCTTCCGTGACATAGATGCACCGCATCCACACCTCCCTGTCAAACATGTCCTTATGTTCTGTCAGCAGTTCGGGCGTTGCATCGCGCAGACTCTTTATTGCAGGATATTTTTGCTGCAACAGTGCCACACCTTCCTCACACTGTTGCCGGCGTTTGTTATAGGCTGATGAGGCCAGACTGTGTTTTACGCGGGTGTCGGCAAGGATAAGGCTGTAGCCTTGCAGTGCCAGGGGGAAATAGGCATGCTCGAGGGAGCGGCAGTCGAGACGCATGGCATGGTTTTTTTTGCCGAAAAAAGAAGCAAACTGGTCCATTATGCCGCAGCGGACACCCACATAGTTATGCTCAGCTTTTTGTCCGGTTTTTGCCAGCGACATCGGGTCTGCATCCAATTGGAACAACTCGTTCAGTGCAACGGCAAATGCCGATTCAATGGCCGCCGATGAACTCAGTCCGGCACCTGTTGGGATATCACCCGAAAATACTGCCCGGAAGCCACCAATGTGGTGGCCTGCCGACAGGAGTTCCCTGGCAACGCCATAGGAATATAAAGCCCAGTGGGGCATTTCAGGCTGCGGGCCATCGATGGCAATGTTTGCCTCCTCATCGTAATCGACCGAAAATACCTGCATCATACGGTCATCAGAAGGTTCTATGGCCAGGTATATCTTCTTGTCAATTGCAGCCGGCAACACAAATCCATCATTGTAGTCGGTGTGTTCACCAATAAGGTTGATTCGTCCGGGTGCCGCAAATAAACGGTACTGGTTCCCAAAATGGGTTTCAAATGATTTCGATACTTTTTTTATGGTCATTTTGTTCGATCGACTGGTTTATAAAATATTGGTCTGTGGAAAACCTGCCCCGGATCAGGCATCAGGCCATATTCCGGAGCAGACTCAGCAGTAAATGATCCTAACAGATGCACCAATTACCAGAATACGGTATAGAGTACCACCAGGATAAGCATAATGGCATACGCGGCAATATTGAATTTTTTACCGGTCTTGAACGTATCCCTTGACAGGGGGATCGACTTTGGATCTTCATCCTGTTTTGCAGTGGTAAGGCTGACCATCACGATCACTGCCATTGTGATCAGGCACGTATACATCATCTGGTCGAGGAATGGAATTTCTGCAGGGATGACCTTGAGCAGTATTGCCACAGGGATGGACGACAGCACCCCAACGATGGCCCCCCTCGTATTGGTTTTTTTCCAGAACAGTCCCATTAAAAACACAGCGAGGATACCCGGACTGACGATCCCGGTATATTCCTGTATGTATTGGAACATCTGCGGCATTGCATCAAGGGCCGGCGCTACGAGGATGGCAATGATCAAGGCAACAATCACGGCAATGCGTCCTACCGGAACCAGGTCAGATCCGTCCTTGCGCTTCGAAAGGTAGGGCTTGTAGATATCCATTGTAAAGATGGTGGAGGTGGAGTTGAGCATTGATGCCAGTGAAGAAACAATAGCTGCCGTCAACGCCGCCACCACCAGTCCCCTGATTCCCGCAGGAATAAAGGACCTGATCAGCCACGGGTAGGAGATATCGTAATTGATGCCCCCATCAGCACGCATAAAGTCGGAACGGATGCCATCTATGACGGTGGTCCCTTCGGGTTGGGTGAACAATACGAAAGCGATGATGCCCGGGATCACCACAAACAGGGGGATCAACAATTTAAGAAAGGCGGCAAATGCCAGACCGCGTTGTGCTTCACGGAGTGATTTTGCGGCCAGTGCACGTTGTATGATATACTGATTAAAGCCCCAGTAATACAGGTTGGCTACCCATAAACCACCAATCAGTACACCGATGCCAGGCAGGTTCATGAATTCGGGATTGTCGCGTCGCAGTACCATATGGAATTTTTCACCGGCAGAAGAGTAGACGTGATCAATGCCGTTTAAGACGCCACCATCGGGGGTAACGTTGTTCAGTGCGATAATGGTGGTGATGATGCCGCCAATAACCAGCAACACAACCTGCAAAACATCGGTCCACGCTACAGATGCCAGTCCGCCCCAGGTCGAATAGGCGGCAGCAAACAATGCCAGCCCGATAATGAAGTAAAAGGTCATCTGCCCGTCGCCGTTCCCCAAAATGGTATCCAATGCGGTGGCTCCCAGGAACAGGACGGAGGTGAGGTTCACAAAAATGAACAGTCCCACCCAGAAGATAGCCAGTATGGTCTTTAGTGTTGTATTGTACCTCTTTTCAATGAATTGCGGAATGGTAAACAGTTTTTCCCTTATAAAGATGGGGAGAAAAAACTTGGCCACCACGATCAGCGTCAGTGCAGCCATCCACTCATAAGAAGCAATGGCCAGTCCGATCGCAAAACCTGAGCCGGACATCCCCAGAAATTGTTCGGCCGAAATGTTGGCTGCGATCAATGATGCCCCAATAGCCCAGAACGGCAGACTTTTTCCGGCAAGAAAGTAATCTTCTGCACTCTTTTTTTCTCCTTTCTTTGTTCTGGAGACCCATAGCCCGATAGACAAGATGATCAGGCCATAGGCGACAAAAATGATGTAGTCGAGCGGTTGAAATGTGTTCATGATTTTTTTGTTTTTGGTTTATCTGTACGTTTGTTTTTTAAAGGTCGTGGCCCAATTCATGGATTTACCATAGTGGTGATGGATAGATGCCATCATTGACCAGTTTCAACAGTTTTTCTTTTACCACCGGTTTGTCGCCGGGGTAGGTGACGCCAAACCAGGCTGCTGATGTAGGGAGCACCTTGCATGTCGCCTTATTGTTTTTTATCAATGTGTCGGCAACCAGTGGGATAAAAAATTCGGCTTTGGGATTGCCGTGGTTTTCTTCCAGGAATTTGCGGAAGATCTCGCCTGCATGTGCAAAAAAATCAGGCGTAAAGCCCCAGAAGTTCATAGACACCAGTGTGTTTTCATCAACAGGAACATCCGCTCCGTTTTCGTCCCGGTAGCACACTTCGTTGCCGATCCGTTCAATCTTTGTCCGTTCAACGACCGATTGGAGGAACCCGTTTTTATCGGTAGAACAAATGGCCCGCGACACGGATCCCTGGTCAGACAGGGTGTTGGCCAGATGGTAGCCAACCATGAAATAGTTGCCTGGTTCCAGGTGTGGTGACGAAAGTGCTTTGGCCATCTTGTTAAAAGCATCACGTCCGTAAAAATCGTCGGCATTGATCACTGCGAACGGCTCGTTGACCTTGTTGCTGGCTACCCAGACAGCGTGGGCGGTGCCCCAGGGTTTTTCTCTTTCAGGCGGACAATCATAGTTGGCGGGCAGCATGTCGAGCTCCTGGAACGCCAGTTCATAGTGGACTTTGCCCTGGTACTTGCTGGCAAAAGCATCAAGAAAATCTCTTTCAATGTGTTTCCTGATCACAAAGACCACTTTTCCAAAGCCCGCCTGGAGCGCATCATAAATGGAATAATCAATGATGGTCTCGTTCGACGGACCAAGTCCGTCAACCTGTTTCAGGCTTCCATAACGGCTTCCAATACCGGCTGCCAGAACTACGAGTGTTGGTTGCATAACATAACAATGTTTGTTTATAATGATCCTCTTTGAATGAGCTTAGATGGATTTTCAATGCTTTGCTGGCTGTCTGACCGTATGAGCTGTGCCAGGATCTTGCCCATTGTACAAAAATCTGTCGAAATGGTGGTGATCCCATTGCCCACTATCTCTTTTAATGCGGTATCGTTATAGGATACGATGCCAATGTCTTTTCCGGGTGTAAGCCCCTTTTTTTTTGCCTGTTTCACAAGCCAGACAAGATGGCTGTCCCATATTACAAAATATGCTTCGCCTTTCTCGATGGTCAACCCCTTAACATCGTTGACCAAACGGTGTGTTGTGCCAGTGTCTGAACAAAACTTAAGAAACCCCAAATACTGACCTTCAGGCTCTTTTCCTCCCGGGTATATCATTGTAAAGCGCTGATAACGAGATATGAGAGAACGGCCATCCAGGAGCGCATTATAAGTATCTTTTTCAAAGTTTTGATAAACAGAGGGGTATATCCCTTTCAGGTCACCGGGCAGCTGATCCAAAATAATGATGTTTCCGTTCAATTCCCCAATCTGTTCAAGGGTGCCGGCAAACTTCGCGGGCATGATCACATAGGTGGTATAGTTTCCTTTGCTTTCTTTGATAAGCCGGTTAAAGAGCTTGCGGTTGAAATGGTGAAAATAGATGTCCACCTCCGTATTCTTCCCCAGGTTTCTCAGGAATGAATGGTAGAGATCTTCCTTGAACGCATTGAGTTCATCAAAAAGGACAAAGATGTTGTGGGTGAGTTTGATGTTGGTGGTTTCAACATAATAGCCTTTTCCCGGCGAGGAGGAAATGACGCCTTTGGTCCTCAGGTCGGCATAGGCATTGATGACGGTATCGCGCGAGACCTTATGCTTCTTGCATATATGGTTGATGCTGGGCAGCTTGTCACCGGGCTTCAGTTTCCCTTCCTTAATGGCGGTGTTAACAGACAGTATGATCTGCCGGTATTTTGAAACCGGCAGTTGGTCATCCAGTATGATCAATTTGTCAGCCACAGATTTGCATAATTTTGGAACATAACTGTACTGAACTGTTCTGTTATGGTCGGCAATAATACAAATAATTTATGAAAATACAATGAAGCAAAACTTTTTTACCGGGTGCTTGAAGCAGTGTGTGCTTTCATGTGGCATTGTTTGTATTTTTTTCCGCTCCCACAGGGACATGGTGCGTTGCGCCCGGTCTTTACCAATCGTGGCTTTTTGGCTTCTTCCTTTCTTTGTATCCACTGCATCACATTGGCGGGGGCTCTTTTGGCCTTCAGTTCACTGGCCATATAGTCCATATAGGGCTTTACATGGGAAAAAAAATGTTTGTACCCCTCACACAGGTAGCTGAGTCC
>PWKN01000076.1 GCA_003559735.1 Bacteroidales bacterium
CGAAAATAATGAGCCATTGTGGGTACACGGCGGTAATCATTCCATTGGGTTATATCGTGATCAAACCCCTCATCTCCGCTTCCTGTTGCCTGTATGAATATGATGTTGACGAAACGTATAGCTGTATCAAGCCTGGTATAGTTGAATTTTATCAGCAGGTCTCCTGAAAATGATTCTTTTGTCCATAAAACTGCGTGTGATGCATCATCCCATGCATCGGGACCAGCCCAATAGTCCATTCCGTTTTCTGAATGGGAAATGGATGCCTGCTCCCCGTCAAGAAGCCAGTTTTTCTTCCAGTCGATAGTCATTGGATCAGAAAAAACCTCTTGCCATTCTGCATTCATCAATTCAAGAAATCTCTGATGCACGGAATTGTCTTGTCCAATTGCATAATTCAGTTGGACAAGTATTATAGGAAACAAGAGGATTTTGCTAAGGTTGCTTTGCATTTGTATGATGATAATCATCCGGTATTATTTCCATAGGCTAAAGTGCCTCCAAATGTATTCAATAGAAACCACATGATGGATGGTTTCAGTGTCAAATAATCACGTTTAGGTTGCATCGACGATGTAATTGTGCATTTATGCATGCGGCATAAGCGATGGTAAAAACAATAATTGTTAGTTGTTTCATAAGACAAGATTATTTGAAATGTTTTAATTTGGTTAGTTTTGTTTAACTTTATAAATCCTTATATCGCTGCTAATTTTGATTTCAGCTTCATCTGTGATTGGTATCCGTGGTTCAAGTTGATGCAAAAAAACTTATTGATCATGAACAGAAGAAAATTCCTGAAAAATACCGCAATTACATCCTCTTCGATGCTTTTTATTCCCGCTGTTATGCGATGCACAGGCAAGCACCCACTTGCTTATGATCATGAACGGATCCATGAATTAACCGTCAGGTTGCTGGAAGAATGGTGCCAGGGCCTCATAGCACATCAAACCTATAGCCCAGATAACCTGATCTCCCACGGGGGTATCTACAGCCCGGGAGATGATGCCTATCTGGGACGGTCGGCTGATTCAATATTTCCACTTCTGTGGATGGCAAAACATACCGGTGAACACAAATATGTGGAAGCAGCCAAACTGGTTTATGACTGGGAGCAAAACAACTGCTGGTCGGAAGAGCTGGGTTGCTGGTTTAACAATCCCAACATGCCCGACAGCTGGAAAGGGATCACGGTTTTTGCAGCCATGACCAAATACGAAGCCATCGTTTACTATCCGGAGCTGTTAGGCGAAGAAACCATTAAAGAATGGAAAGCCAGGCTTTACCGTGCATCGGAATTCCTCTATGATAGACTTACCATCAACTTTGGCAATATCAACTACCCCGCCTTTGGGACACTGGCATTTTACAGTCTGGGTAAACTTTTTGATGAGGCAAGATACATCAAACGTGCCGAAGACCTTGCCGAAGGACTGTTGCCATATTTTTTGGATGATGGATTGTTTTTCGGTGAAGGGACCCGCTTACCGAATGAGCACGGACAGTATCCCGTGGACCTCGGTTACAATGTCGAAGAAAGCCTTCCGGCATTGGCTTTGTATGCCCTGCTAACGGATAACAAGGTATTGTACGACAAGGTATTGAAGTCCAAGAGAGTGCATCTTGAGTTCATGCTGCCAAACGGTGGATGGGATAACAGCTGGGGGACCAGGAATTTTAAATGGACGCTGTGGGGAAGCCGCACTTCAGACGGCTGCCATCCCGGTTATTACGCCTTGGCCAATGAAGAGCCCGTTTTTGCCGAGGCCATTTACCGCAACCTGAAGTGCCTCGAAGATTCCACCAACAACAATCTGTTGCACAGCGGTCCCCATGAGTTCGTTGAGGGCGTTCCGCCATCCATGCACCACACATTCAACCATGCCAAGGCGCTGGTCAATCTGCTGCACGTTGAGAGACCCGACATTCCTCACACAGATCATGTGCTGCCGCGTGAAAAAGTCTATGGAACCAAACGGTTTAGTAATATCGACACCACCATCTTTTCCAAAGGTCCGTGGCGGGGTACAGTAACCGCATACGCCATGGATTACAGGGAGGGGAGGATCAATGGCCACGCCAGCGGTGGGGCTTTAACGTTGCTTTACCACATGCAAAATGACATTGTAAGTGCCGCCAGTATGATTGAGTACCAGCGCTGGGAACGGTTCAACATGCTCGACGAAAACCTGGTTGAAAACTTTATGGACCTGACGCCTCGTCTCGAACTGACAATGGATGACAACCGGGTTTTCCGAAACATCTGCGATCACAGCGCAAAGCTCTCATCCACCGAAACCGGTGAAGAATTAATTATAAGCACACAATCAAACCTGGTTGATGGAAATCAGATTGCACCTGATGAGGGCACGCCCAATGTATTTATCGATTACATAATCAGGGATGATGTGTTAAGCATGGAAATAGCAGTGAACAGGCCGGTTTCATCAGGAAAACTGCAGTTTATTTTCCCGGTTGTATGCTCAGGCAAAGATGAAATAAGCATCGACGATCAACGCTTCCTGCGCCAAACGGATAAAGGTGTCCTAACGGTAACATCAAACCAGAAAATGGAGACTATATTACCCGAAAACAAGAGGGTATATAATTTTGTGCCCGGACTTCAGGCATTTCCCCTTGTTTTTGATGGATCCGAATTACACAAGGATAAGCTCGTATTGAGTTTTTCTGTGTAAATCTGGATTTTAATTCCACCTGCCGGTTATAAGAGACTTGCCAAATCAATGGATCAGTTACCTGTGCTGATTTAAAACCATTGCTGTTTTCTCTTATATTTTCAATACAACCGGATTTATACTTTTCAGAACTTTTTTTGCTTCTTTATTTTTGAAATTTTAACAAAAGAAATAATCCTGAACCCTCGGACTTATCATTTTGTTTTATAGGTAATTACAAGCAAATCAATCATTTTTATGCAACGATTTTTATATTTCTCAGGACGCTAATCATACAAATTGGATTGATCGTCGCATTATTTGAACCCTATTCATTACACCAAAAATCGTAATCCACTTAATTTAGCCTTACAAACTCTTTAAAATCAAAAAACCAAATCAAACCGATTCATTTGGCTTAATCCATAAAGTACCATGAAGAAACAACCACTTGTTACCTTATTTCTCCTGATCTGCTTTGCCCTATCAGGCCAAAACGCCTCTGAAATCACGATCACAGGTAGCGTTTCCGATGATCTATTCAATGAAACGCTTATCGGAGTGACTGTTATGTTGGAGGGAACTACACGTGGCACAACAACCGACAAAAATGGTGATTATACGATAAAGGTGCCAGGTCCGGAGTCTGTGCTGGTTTTTTCCTATGTAGGGTATAATACTGAACGAATTACAGTTGGCAGTCAAACTGTTATTGATATCAGCATGACTCCCGATGTGACAACACTCACCGAAATTCAGGTTTACGCCCAGTTGATAGGACAAAGAGAAGCATTGAACAGGCAGGTCAACGCCCTGGGGCTTGTAAATGTGGTATCATCAGACCGCATGAGGGAACTGCCTGATGTAAATGCCGCTGAAGCCATAGGAAGGCTGCCAGGAGTATCTCTTAACAGGATTGGAGGCGAAGGGAGTTCTGTAGTTCTGAGAGGACTCTCTCCAAGTCTTACCAGTGTTACCATTAACAATGTAAGGGTTCCCCCATCAGATGCCAATAACCGAACCGTAAACCTTTCCATGATCTCACCTGAGCTTCTGTCAGATATTGAGGTTTTCAAATCGCCAACTGCCGATATGGATGGCGATGCCATTGGTGGGGTAATCAACCTGGGGGTTGCCAAAGCGTCCGATGACCCCAGGCAACAGATCCGTGTTTACGGTGGATATAACTCATTATTAAGAGACATTAATAATTACAAAGGTTCATTCAATCTGAGTCAAAGGTTTTTCGATAAAAGATTAGGTGTTATTGTAAGGGGTAACTATGAAAATGTAAACCGCAGCACGGAAAGTGTATCTACTTCCTGGGGTCGAAGAACTGACCAGGATACTTTCTTATTGGCCAACCGCCTTACTGTCGAGGATACGAGGAGATTAACCTATCGGGTAGGTGGCAACATACAACTCGATTACAGCTACGGTTCCGGAGAAGTTATTTTCCAGAGCTTTCTGAGCCATCGCAATGTTGACATTAACCGCCTTAATAACCGAATGACAACTACCGACAACAGGATAGAGCATACAGTAAGTTCATCAATTTTCACTGACCTGACAACGCAAAATATCCTTAGCGGTAAACAAAATATTTCGGAATTTCAGCTCAATTGGGTTCTGGCACATAGCCATACAACATCTGACAGACCAGAGCATATAGTGCTCAATTTCCGTCAAACCAATGCATTTGAACCGGAAGTGTCGGGACAATATGTTGATGATCCTGACCTTATCATACAAAACCGAAGGATGGATTACGGCTCTACATTCCTGAGAAACTATGATTTTGAGCCGCGCAGAAGCGAACATACAGTACTTACCGGTGCCATTGACCTGCAAAGGGATTACAGAATAGGTGACTGGCTAAACGGTTTCGTGAAAACCGGTGCAAAAGTAAAATTTGATGACCGTATTCTTGACACGGATTATCAAATGGTGTATTGGTACTACATGCTTTCAGAATATGCCTTCAGAGCGCGTGACAGAATGCCCGGTCTTAATTTGGGGGGGCCCGACAATGATAAAATTATGATTGATAATTTTTTTACTTCCGACGATCCTTATTATATCTGGAATTCCGACAACTATTTCCTCCACCCCAACCTGGACAGGAGTTTGGTTGACAGATGGCATGACCATCAAAAAGTCGACCTTACAAGGCAATTTGAAACCGCCTGGCTGGATTATGAAGTGTCAGAAAAGGTTTATGCAGCATATATTATGGGTACAATAAACCTAGGCAACTGGTTGCGCTTTGTGCCCGGAGTAAGATATGAGTATTCTGACAATGCCTACCTGGGCTATTTATCTACCTATTCAATACATGGTGAATTTGGAGGTGCCAATGATACTACAACGTACCAGACCTATGGGGAGTTATTACCCAATTTCCACATGAGAATTTCACCATTACAGTATCTTGACATCAGATTATCTGCGGTAAAAACCATATCCCGCCCCGACTTTAACATGGTAACACCCCGCACAAGGGTTGATTTGATGAACGGTAATCTTTACAGGGCAAATCCTGAACTGCGACATGCCAGGGCATGGAATTACGATGCAAGTATATCGTTGTACTCCAGCAGGCTGGGAATTATCTCTCTGGGTTATTTTGAAAAAAGATTCGACGATTATTTTGTTTCCATCAACAGGTCCATGTCTTCCATTGAGGCAGAAAGCCTTGGTCTTCCGCCAACAAGTTATGATGTGCGGACGGATTACATGAATTTTGA
>PWKN01000095.1 GCA_003559735.1 Bacteroidales bacterium
CCCCCACGTTCTCCCCCTGCATCACCCTGATCAGGTAAATCCCCGGCTGCTGCCCTTCCAGGCTGAACACGTGCTGCTCACCGGCCCGCACCTCCCGGTGCTTGATGCGCTGGCCGTGCATCCCGAATATCTCC
This sequence comes from Bacteroidales bacterium, assembly GCA_003559735.1. Classification (GTDB taxonomy): domain Bacteria; phylum Bacteroidota; class Bacteroidia; order Bacteroidales; family UBA7960; genus PUPG01. The sequence goes on from PWKN01000095.1 coordinate 135, forward strand.
ACCATCACATCTGAGCCGGGGTCGTAGTGATGCAGTTCCAGGGTAAACCGATCTCGGGTGGGATTCGGATACACCTCGAAGAACCCGGTTTCTTCCGGTTCTTCCACATCAGTTTCATCGTCTTGTTTTTCGCTGTCCGGATCTCTGTCACCATCCCCGGCTTCATCAATGGCCAGGAAATGCCTGTCTGGCTCACCACAGAAGCTGTCATCGGTGGTGATATAAGCTTGCACATCGCTACCTTCCTGCAGGTGGGTGCCGGGCAGCATGATGATGTTTTGGCCGGCGATCAGGTCGACCAGGGCGCCGGGCTCCACGGTGAAGGGACCGTCGCCGCCGGTGGTGATGGTGTGGAGGGCGTCGAAACAAACCTCCTCATGGGGAGCAATTATCATCTCAGATAGCACAATTTGCTCCGGCACCAAAATTTCACCTGTTTCGAAGCTTTCAGGTCCGATCCAATTGCTGTTATTCTCTCCGCATACTGATCTCACATATACATCATATCCGGTCTCCGGGTCAAGCGAGGATAGGGTATAGTTAGATTCCGTGACATTGGTTATCAATGAACCCTCTGTTTCCGGATCAAATCCATTATTGCCATAGAGAATATGCCACGATTCTTCATTACCTCCCATCGACCATTCTACCTTGGCCGAGTGTGATATTATGTCACTCACCGTTACGTTTGAGGGCGGGTCGGGATCACAGAAAAGATCAAAGACAAAGGCATAGTCTGTTTCAGTTACGACAATGGTGTCAACTACTGTGACAAAGCCCTCTTTGGATATTTCCACCCTGTAATCGCTCTTAAAAACGTTGGAGAGCAGCACCAGGCCCGTTGGATTGGTGGTGCGTGAGAATTCCTGCGCATAAATATCGTCAAGTGCTGTCATTTGGAAATTAATGCCCTCATTATTTTCACTTCCGCTGAGGGTGCATAAGATGTTCACATCCACAAAGCGCTGCAGCGATACCGGCTGACTCTCGGTTATTGCACTTTCACCGTTTTCATATACTGATTGCACACCGTATTGATAGTCGCCATCCGGACGGTTTTTCAGATCATCAGTAAAACTCAGTGATTCTATGCCGCTTTTAATGAGCGAATACTCTCCGCTATTATATTTTCTGTAAAGGTTATAGCTTTCAAAATGGTTGTTGTTTTTGGCCCCGGGCAAAGGTCCCTGCCAGGAAAGGGCCACATGATGGATGTGTTCTACCGCGGCTGTCACGTCAACCGGCTGAAGGAAAGTTTCCACACCCGGACTGTTGCTTAGTCCGCTGCGGTTTTGTGCCGCGTCTTCGGCCTTAATGGAGAACCAAACCTCGTCGTGCTGATCCATGAATTGCAAGTCCATCAGATTCACCACCAAAGAGTCCTTCTCACCCGCCACAGCCGGATAAGGAACATTCTCGATAAGGTATGCCGTAAAGTAAACATTTTCTGAATCGATGGGCTCGTAGGCATAGCGGATGTCGTAGCGGTAAGCCTTGCCTTCGTATTCATCATCGCCGGTGGCTGTCCATGAAAGCATTACCTTGTTATCATCCAGAGGCTCTATGCTTAGGTCTGTTATATCGCCAGGCGGTGTGATGTCGCTGGGCTGCGGGTTGCTGTCGTAAAACGCCAGGGCTTCCAGGGTGTTTTTGTCCCAGGTATAGGATGCCTGGATGGTATCACCATCTATCACCGACAGCTCGCTTTTTTTCTTGTAGGAAAGCTGAAACTGCCCCATGTATTCAAATTCATTAACCCTTCGGCATGTCACATTGGTTTGTTCATTGGTGCGCAAATTTGTAAGCGTTACTTGCTGGGTGGGCTCATCGCTGAAGAAATTTCTCAGGATGAGAAATGTATTGTCTTCTTCATAAAGATTTACGGAGTTAAAGGCCAGTTGGACTTCTACCTGCTCAGGGGTGTAAACCACCACTTCCTGGTAAGTGGTATCCGTGTCTGCACCATCGCTAACCACGATGCCCTGGTAATAAACGCCCCGTTGTTCGAGGGTTGGTGTCCACTGCATCCTGTCGCCAGTGACATCTATGCCGAGTGTGTCGCCAAGCAGGGAAAATGTAAGCGGATCCCCATCGGCATCATTTGCATGAAGTGTATATTCTGCCATTTCGCCGGCTATGAACACCAGCATGCTGTCCGGATTCATGGTGAAGTAGGGTGGGTTATTGCGCGTGTCAGAGGTAAAAACAAACTCCCTGATGTTGCTTTTTGGGCTATAGGTGCCGGTTTCATTGATGAAGCGGCACCAGATCTTGTAGCCCCTACCGGGAGTCAGGTCATGCAACACGGTTTGGTTATCACCTCCCACGGCTTTTTGTTCGGTGCGCCAGGTGGAAAGGTCTTTGTAATACACGTTGGCAGCAACAGTATTGGGCATTTGGGCTTCGTTCCAGGTTACGATGATCGAGTCACCCTGCTGAATGGCTCCAAGGTTTTCGGGTGTTTCGATGTTGGGATCGTTTTCGACCCATATGGAGCCCGGGGCATATTGCAGCACCGGGGCATTTTTGCCATCATCAATGCGGGTGTAGATATAATATTCTCCGTTAGGCACATCCTGGTTTTGCCAGGTAAAGTTGAGTTCGGCATTGTTAATCACGGTAAACTCATCAATGAGTCTGCCATCGAAACGCCGGTTGTGGGTGTTGTAATAGACCTGCACGTTTAAAGTGTCGGCAAAGTCGTTGATTGTCAGGGATATTTCATTGCTGCGGGTGCGCCGGCTCTCAGGTTGTTCCAGCATGGTGGCGGGTTTTTGATCTACTTCTGCTGTCAGCAAAGCAACATCCCCGTCATAATCTGTCAGAAAAGTCCAATTGCCCTCAATGGGTTGGAGAAGTGACATAATCGTGCTTAAGCTTTCTTTATCTGTTTCGTAATGAAACGCGTTATCCTGATCAAAAAGCTGACCAGTAGGCCCTTGTAAGGTAAAATCAAATGTCTCGGAGCGATTAATGGTATCTGTTGCAACAACAAGCAGTTGCTGTGCATTTTCCGGCACCTGGAAAGTGATCGCATTTTTCTCTTTTATTGAGCCTTTCCATATCTTATACAAGTTATTAAGATTACCTCCTAAGTAATAATGAAAACTGGGCCAGCCTTCTCTGCCAAACTCCATTTTCTGAGCCAAACTAATCCAGTTTAATGAAACTTCACTTTGAATTAATTCATTATTAAATTCGACTAATGCTGAAGCTATTTTTTGGTTACCTGCCCATGATATTAAACACAAATGAAGATTAGGAAATTCACAGGGAATAGGTGGGGTTTGGATAAGCATAAGACCTGAGCCAGAAATCTGCTCGCCTCTTAAACTCAAATGATTTCGACCAATTATGATATCAAATAGGTTTAAGTGTGACGCTGCAGATAGAGAACTCATGGGACGATTAAATTCAATAAAACCATCCGCAACCTGTTGATCAAAAATCAAAAACTCGCCTCCTCCTTTAAATACTTCCCATGGTTGAATTTCCACGCCAAAGTTTTGAAGTTTGACAGGCGATCCGAACGAGGGAACCTCTACCCCAAGCTCAATATTAACATTTGCGATAATTTTCCAGTTTTCAGTTGCCAAGTCATCCAGTCCACCTGTAACCTGGGTAAGAAACAATCCGGTAGGCCCAAGTGGCACCCTTGTGCCAACTGACACAATGATGGTATTTATAGCACCTTCTACAAATTCAATTTCAGCCCCCAGGCTCAGCAATTTGAAAGCCCGCTCCCCGTACCTGTCAACAAACTCATCGAACATCAGGCTGTCGGCAAGCTCATCATTTTCATCCCGCACTTCAACTGGAAGGCCCTCCAGCTGTTTAAAGAAATGCTCCCAGTCTTCGTCCATTTCTTCCCTGTCTTTTGAGCCACTCATACTCCCCGGGATATTCAATTGAAAGCTGCCACCGTATGTAGCTTCTGACTCTTTCCAGATTAAACTTACATCTTCAAGAGCAACAAAGCCAAGGTCAACGCCAATGTCCTCAATCACCACATCCGTTTTTACTCCTTCCGTGCGCGAAAGTGTTCTGCTGCTACCCATCTTGTCAATAAAATTATTAACGTCATACAGATCCAACAGGTAGTCAACAACCCTATCCATGGGGAATGGCATGGCAGCCACACTGATTACCTCAACATGGTCTCCGCCTGCATCGATGATGATCTCACCAATACTGGTTGTAAATCCACCAATGTTGTAAGCGGTTTCCAGGGCTGTGCTCCATTCGCTTTGTGTCAAATGATATCCACTTGCATTGAACTCAAAAGGCACATTGCTTTGTTTGATCCAGTAAGTTGCATGGCTCCCGATATTGGTAGCGTAAAAGCTGCAATTACCTGTGATACGCGGAAAAGATAGCACCGGTCGTTTGTCCACGGTTATGGTTCCATCAAAAAACAGCAGGTTATTGATATTAACATTGCCTGAAAGTTCAAACACATTGGCTTGAACTTCAACCACATCATCTGCATAAGCTGTCAGCTGATCGTTAATATCCACTCCATCACTGTCTGACGGATTTAACGATACGTCAATACTTTGGTCGGGGTCACCGGTAACAGTTATTTGATCAGTAAGATTTTGATACCCGGCCTTCATTACAGAAAGGGTATATGACCCTGATGGTACACCTCCCAGGCTAAATGAACCATCGGCCTGGCTGGTTGCCGAGTAGCTGTTGCTTTGTCCGGTAAGGATAACGGATGCACCTTGTATGCCGGTTCCGTCGTAAGCATTGGTAATGGTACCGCCGAGGCTTTCGATGCGGGTATCGAAAACAAACAGGTCAGAGTAGCCAATAATGACTTCCTGCGCCTGCAGGCTCCACGCTGAAAAAAGCAGCATGGTAATAATTGCCTCGGTATAGAGTTTGGTTTTCATAATTTTGATGTTTTATGCGTTGAAAATATTTAATTTCTATATGCTTTAATTTGCTGGATATTTTATTAATACTCTTTGGTCTAGGTTATACCACGAACCCAGACATAAAGTCCTGTTTGAAATGTGATCATGCACCAACCAATGACCAGGCACGCTTCCATCGAATCGCCTCATAAAATACTGACGGTTTCCACTCTCCCAAAAAAACTGTCCATTTCTTTTTAACATGGCAGAATTATGTTGACTATCAGAATATATTCCAATACCATCAAGAAATCCAGCTATATTGCTGCTGAAGTAGGTTTTCAAATCATTCCAGTCTGCAACAACTGCAGCCGCACCATATTCATTTATGGCTACTTGGTTTAGGTCATCGGTTTCCGAATAAAAA
>PWKN01000024.1 GCA_003559735.1 Bacteroidales bacterium
TCCGCATCTTCATCATTGATCTGACCCCATCATCAATGCCATATGGTTTGTTCCGCATCTTCAAAACGATCACATCAGAATGTCTGAATACTGCTGTCGCCCGGAACTACAGTGGGCATCGCTCCCGTTGAGAAGGTCTTGACCACCGTTTCCGTAACCATCGAACCACCGGCAGTAAGTGCATTTACCCAGCTGCCGTTCACATATTCCCTGAGCGTTGCCGTTACCGTAAACTGGTAGTTGGCATCTTCCTGCAGGTTGTTGGATGGGGGCACAGGTGCAGGCGGAAGATCACCATAGTTGGGCGGCGGAGGCTGGGGCGGATAGGGCACAATGGGATTTGTTGCAAAATCGAGTGCCAATCCACTGTCCGGCTCCGGCGAACCGCTATCGCCTGTTACAGGTCCGGCAGGTCCGGCAGGCGACGTTCCACCAACAAAGTTGTAAATGACCGAACCACTCAGTCCAAGGTCCAGCAATACGCTTCCAAGTTCAAACGCACCATCATCGTCACCACCAGCATCATCATCCACACCGGCAGGCGGCGCAAGGTCAAAACCAGGCTGGAAAGCGTCCATCTCGCCAATGACCGTGTACAGATATTCTCCAAGCGTGTTCGGTTGGTTGTTCATCATTTGGGTGGTCTGGTTTCCATCGTCATCAATAAGAAGCAGTTGGACACTGGTTTCCATTTTAAAGGTTCGCATAATGATGCTCCCATCGGCTTGTTGTTCCGACACGTTAAACACTTCATCAGGAACCAGTCCGTATTTTACTGCCAGCGGTTCGCCGGTGGGAAAGTTATACGTGGTGGCAGGATTTACATATTGGATGAGTTTTTCCTGCTGGTCGGCTGCAACGTCGCCCGGGGTAACAGGTACCGAACCACCCGAAGGCTGATTGCTGCATTTCGTCCCCACTTCGAATTCCCTGTGGAAATTCACATCGATCACATCAAACACATACGCATGGCCAGACACCGCCCCGGTGGCATAATACGGATTCGGGAATTCACCGTATATCCAGCCCCCTGCAGCCAGGTCGGCAATATTCCACGTCTTATCACCCAGTCCGCCAACCCGTTCAACAAAAGCACCCGCAGTAGCATAGAATCCCAGTCCGCCAGACGCCCGCCACCCGTTGATCCCAATGGGATTGTACCCTCCGCAATTACCGCTGTAATCGAGAAATGCGAGGTGCAGCTCAGCCCCCGCACCCAGGTTAAACCCAACAAAATAGTCGCCCAGGCAAGTCCAGCAAGAAACCGGGAAATGAGCAGTATGATCAAACATAAAGCCAATGCCCAATGCAAAGCCCGATCCTGTGTTTGTATGTGGTCCTATCCCACCGCTGCCAATGTTTCCGGCGCCCGGATACTGGTTAACAGCATTGAAATAGGCATTTGAAAATGCCGGGGTAAAACCCGAAGGGATTGGGATATGGTTGCCAAACATCAGGTACTGGTAAAGATTCACACCAAAAACACTGACTGTATTCAGGTTTGCCGGTTCACCGAACTTGAAGTACCACTGATTTTCCAACCCATTAATATCGAGTACCAGTCCGGCAGGCGCCGGAGTGGTTATGGGTGGTGCATTCACATCCACATTGGCAAACAGGTTAAAATGCTTATCTGGAAAATTGTAGGTAACGCCCAGGTCGCCGGCAATGATGGCCTCAGCACGCGACTGGTCGTTCATTTCGGCACCCACCCAGAAATCGCCTGTAAAATTTATGAATGTCAGACCGCCGCTACCCGTATTGAATTCACCCGCCAGAGTGGCATCGGCGTTGAACCCTTCCTCCGAAGGCGTTGTGGCAATGCTCGCCTTTGCCTGGAAGCCAAGTTGCGATTTCAATGGCGTAAAGGCATACGTCGTTCCCGAAAGAGAAGCTTCCATGTTGTTATAGGCCCCACCCCCAAATCCACGAAATGCCATTCCGGGAAGGAAGGCAACCCCCGGAGGCGGCAGTATAACATCAGCCTCCACGCGCCAGTAGCGGTACAACTCATTCCCGTTTTGATGTGTGGTATTCCCAAATTCAGCCAGGGCTGAGGCCTGTATGCCCACAGAATGGAAATCGGCGCTCAGGGAGCCAACAAAGCCATTCCCGAAAACCGGATCCTCGGTGCGAATGCCCAGTGCCCCTTCAATGTTCACAGCAGCCATATTTGCCTGTATGTATATTGAATCAAGGGAAGTGCCAATGTACTGCGGATAAAACTTTTGTCCGGCCACGTTATCAAGTATCGCCATCTCAACACCCAGTCCGGTCATCCCACCCACATCTTCCGAAAGGTTAAAAACAACATCAAAATCGACCTTGCCGCGAATAAGCTGGTTCTGCTGGGCAGGCAACGAGGTAAATCCAATGTTCTGTATTGTTACCGGGAAGTTGGCCATGAACTTCTGCTGGCTCGCAAAGCTCCACGTACCGATATTGAAGGAGAACGGATCATTGAGCGATGAATCGTAGTTCATTCCCATACCCTGGAAATTCAATCCAAGCTGCACATTCTTTACCGGACCCAGGTCAATCGATTCCCAGTTGAAGCTTCCATCGAGGTTCATATCGAACGTACGCTTGTTCTCATCCACATAGGCCACAAGGTTAGATGTTTGTGCCAGCTCGATCTCTCCCCTGAGCATATTTGCAGGAATCGGTCCGGTTGGGACGATGCTGAGCTGAAAGCTCACCGGCTCGTTGGGCAGTTGCGGATTGTTGAATAAAGCCGTGTATTGCAGAGGGTTTGGCAGACTGTCCTTTTTGTTGATCGGTAAGCCTATGCGCCCCTTGATCCCCCCTTCGACCAACGAACTGGCCACTATGTCAACGTGCACGGTATCGATGCTGGCATAAAGGTCTGCGATTTCAGCATCGGGGAATTCCAGCACATTGGTTGCCAGCACGTTCATGGTCAGGCCCGTGTTGTTGATGATCATATTCTGGACACTGACGGTAGGTTGTCCGCCCGGATTGGCTGTCTGCCAGGACGCCGGCAAGGCCAGCTCAAACGCCTTCATATAGAAGCCCCTGAAGAGCGGCGAGGTGTCGCCGGGAAAGTTTTCGGGAAAGGTGATGCCAGGGGGATTCAGCACATCCGAGAAATCGTAATAGATGCTGTCGGCCAGGATGGTCATCCCACCCGCATCAACAATCTCAGCCTGATCCATTGTGCCCCCCAGGATAAGGTCGTTCCAGCTGGTGCCCTGCACACTAAGGCTCGCCGACACCTTTTGCGACGGATCGTTGTCGGGCACCGGCAACAGCCAGTCGCGCGTAAACAAAGCCGTTATCTGCACCCCATATTCCGAAAAGCCATCATCGTCCCATTCAACATAGCAACCCAGGTTGTTGGCATCAGGCTGTTTAAACTGGAACACAATGTTGTTGTTGACGTTTCCCACCGAAAAATCCTCAACCAGCTCGAGCCGCTGCATTGGCATTTGGATGCTGTTTGGATGGAACTCAATGTTGCGTGCCAGGAAGCCAAGGCGCTGGGTGGTCATATCGTAGGGGAGCGCCAGGGCTGCAACGGCATTGAATTCTGCTTTGTCGGCCTGGAACGCCATTTCTGTGATGGCCAGCTGGCTGCCTCCTGACCAGTTAAAGCCCAGGGGCATATTCAGCGGCTGAATGATTTCGGTGGGATTCAGGTAAGGCAACATCTGTCCGACAGTATTCTCTGCAAACATCATCACCGCATCGGCTTCCAGGTGTGAGAACACAATGTTGGCCGCAGCCTGCAATCCCCATTCAACAGGATACACAGGAGCATTTTCATCAACAACGGTAACCACCTTACCGGTTACCAGGCGGTTGTCGTCATCTACTGTGATGCTGTCGAAAGCCACTTCCACATTGGCATTCAGCCATCCGACAAACACTTTTCCCTCGCCCGAGAAGGTACCGTTTGCTTCAGCGATACTGGAAGCGAAAATTACGAACTCCCCATCCTGTCCGGCATAAATGGTATCGGTGGCAGCCAGGGTCCCCTCGCCCGGTTGTGGCTCTTCAAGTTCAGGTTCTTCCCCGTCAGGGTCGTCATCTTCTGGTCCGGGATCGTCTTCGAGCGGTTCGGGGTCGTCTGCGGGCGGTCCGGGGTCGTCGTTATCTGGTTTCGGAGCCCCCTCATCCGGGCCGGGAGCCATATCATCCGGGTCCTCCTCATCATCCATTTTTGCAGCAAACAAGTCGGGCACCACTGTAAAAGTCCCCACTGCCGAAAATCCCGCATTATCAGACAGGTAAGGTTCATCGTCGATGCTCACCGCCTTCACACCCCACGCGTAGTTTGTTTCTTCAGAAGGCCAGTCAATGTCGGGAGGCCACATCATCCTGGTCGCGCCGAACACCTCCTCCTCCACCATCGGATAGTTCACAAAAAATGCCTGTTCGGGGTTTTGTCTGGGGTAAACCTCGGTGATCACCACCACATATTTTATCCCTTTTTCTGCCGGAGGCGAAGGGGTAACCGGACTCCATACAAACTGTGTTGCCATCAGGTCCATGCTGCTGATGGTTGATTTTGGGGCAGGTAAAATCAACTCAGGTGGCTGATAGGCAGTGATGAACATGTTACGGCACACTTCGGCGGGTGAAGAGATCACATTGTTGTTCAGGTCGACCAGCGACACACAAAAGGTGTAAAGGCCCGCCGGAATCATTCCCGTCTGCATCACTGTCCGCTCATGATTACCATACAGTCTCACGGCCTCGTATGGGATCACCTCATCGGCCAGGAACACCTCCGTGCCAAAGGTTAGGTTTCGTACCGGAACGCTAGGCAGGTGTGTTTCGGCCACGAGCACATCATCAAGCAGCAAGCGGATATTTATTCTGTAGGGCGTTCCCTCCAGGGCCGGGTTGGTGTTGGTGACCGTGAGGATGGCCAGCGCATCGCGGTTGACCCAATCTGCGATATGGGGTGGCGGATTGGCATCGACGTTGAGGGTGACCTGTACCTGGGCGCTGGCAGATTGAACCAGCAGCAGGCACCAAAGCAACAATGTATGTTTCAGGACGTTCATTTGTTTTGTTTTTTTTTGGATGATGCGTTAGTCCGTTGGGTGGGGTTGCAGGTTGCCCGCCGGAACCAGGGCGCCGGAGGTATTGTCTGGCCTCTCCAACGATGGAGGCGCCTGTGACGAACGAGCAGACCATCCCCTGGTTTGCAGTTGATTGTCCGACGCCCCGGCAAATATGCCGGTGGTGATGGAAGGTGGTTCTTCTGTGGATTGGAACCACCGGGTTGACGGTTTGAAAATAAGGACAGGGTTATGCATATTGTTTCATTTCTGGAAACTACAATCTTTGGGACAATGACAGTTGCAGGCGGTGTTCGCTGGTGTTTGCACCAGGTCTCGCTGATCCATAATCA
>PWKN01000212.1 GCA_003559735.1 Bacteroidales bacterium
CTGTACCCATAAAATGAATACAACGGGTGTCCGACTGCTGATCGGCGGCGGAATTCTGCCGATCCGGCATCGATATAAGGCTCGCCTCCCAGGTCGAGCACCTCATTCCTAAGGGTGCTCAGGTTTGACCTGATGCTGTATTGCAGGTCACCGATCTGGTCTCTCCATGTCACAGAGAACTCCATCCCTGCATTGAGTATTTCTCCTGCATTCCTTATGAGTCCACCGGCACCCATCAGGTTGCTTGTCCATATAGCGGCATTTTTTGTAACCTTATGGAACCATTCAATTTCGGTAAACAGTCTGTAATTCAATGTCGACAGTTCAAGTCCGATATTTGTCTCTTCCAGCACCTCCCACTCCAGTTCATTAAAGAACACACTGGAAAGATATCCGGGAACGATCACGTCGTTTCCAAAAATGTATGAATAGTTGATGCCGGTAAATATCTCCCTGGCACCCGATTCCCGGGGTACGGCATTGTTTCCGAGCTGGCCCCAGCTGGCACGCATCTTTACCCTGTCAAATATCCGCTGATCATCCATGAATGACTCATCACTCATGATCCAGCCAATCCCCAACGATGGGAAATAGCCCCAGGTCTGGGTGTATTTATCGGTACCATCTCCTCTGAATGTAGCATTCAACAGGTATTTGTCGCCGTAGTTATACATCACCCTGCCAAAGAATGACACCCCTCTTTCTGCATAGCCCCAGTCGCTCACGCGAAAGCTTTCAGGTCTGGGATCGGCCGAGTTGCTGAAGTAAAGGTATTCTTCATGGTCGCCAGGCACATCGCGTGCACTGCCACTGATACCCCTTGCATTGACACTCCTGGTGGAGAATCCTGCCATTGTTGTCAGGTTATGTCTTCCGAAACGCTCCTTAAAGGTCAGTGTATGGTCGAGGTGAATACTGCTGTGTACGTTGTGGGACTTACTCAGGGTCGAATTTTCATTCTTCAGCTTGTCATCCACAAAGAATTCGGGAGCGTACCCCCTGTTGTTCCCTCTTCTCAGCTCATGGCTGAACTGCGTTCTGAACACCAGCCTTTCATCGCCAAGCAGGTTCAGGTTTGCATGGGAGTTATACATCAGGTTGGTGTTGTTGTTGAAATCGAAGTTGCCGGTTGCATAGTGCAGCTGGGCCACCGGATTGTTTACGGGTCCGACGTGATACCCAGCCTGAAGCACACCGGCAAAATCACCGTCTTCCTCCCTTACGGGAATGATTGGCACGGCATTATACATGCTTCCCCATACAGATGCTTCATCACGCGCCCTGCTGTGGTTGAGGACAATGTTGGTTCCCACATCAAGAAACCTGTATGGTTTGAAATCAAGGCTGGCTTTCAGGTTTACCCTTTCAAACCGGTGGTCTGTTGCCTTAAGCCCCTCTTCTGAGAGGTAGCTTCCTCCTACGTGATAGGTTGTTCTTTGGGTACCACCCCTGAATGACAGGGAGTGGTTCATCACCTGGCCCACACCAAGCAACTCATCGTACAAGTCGGTATCGGTTGCCGGGATCGTATATTCTTCTCCGTTGTGCATAAACGGTCTGCCGCCCCAAATATCTATTGAAGGGATCAGCCGTGGATGGGATCCCTGCTCGATCAGCATGGTTGCATACTGTTCCGTATTGGCCATTTGCATGATGTTGCTGGAGGAATTAAAACCTGTATATCCATCATATTCAATGATGATGCCTTCATCCAGGCGCCCTCTCTTGGTGGTAACCATGATCACCCCGCCGGCGGCCCTGACACCATATATTGAAGCAGCAGAAGCATCTTTCAGCACAGCGATCGACTCGATATCGTTCGGACTCAGCCAGTTGATATTGTTATAAAACATACCGTCAACCACATACAGCGGCTGTGCTCCCTGCATAGAGCCAATTCCACGTACCAGTATTTCCGGCTCTGAACCGGGTGCCCCCCTGTTGATGACCTGTACGCCGGGAACTGTACCCTGCAGGGCTGATGCCGCACTGGTGGTAACATTCCTTACAATGTCAGCTGCTTCAATAACCGGGATTGGTGCAGTCAGGTCAGATGCCCTGGCGGTGCCGTATCCGATCACAACCACCTCATCAATGCCGATGGCATCAACCGCCATCACCACATCTATTTCTGTCCGCCCTTCTACGTCAATGGCTTGTGTTCGCATGCCTACAAAAGAAAACACCAGCGTGGCATCTTCCGGAACATTCTGCAGGGTATAACTGCCATCAATCCCTGATGTGGTCCCAATGGTTGTACCCTGCACCAAAATGGTTACCCCGGGGATCGTAGACCCGTCCTCGGCACTGGTAACTGTCCCGCTGACGGTGACCTCCCGGGCCATAGCAGTGTTTGCAATAAAAAACAAACACATCAGAATAAAAACTGTCTTTTTCATGAGTATACCTTGTTTAGTTTTTTACATTCGGTCACGCGGAGTTCGCCATATGACCAATCTTAGCCTGTTTCTCAGCTTAATGACAGGGCCCGGAAAACCTGCTTCCCGGGCCCTGTATCCTGTCATCCAGTTAATAAACAAACAATCTTTCTGCAGCACTCATCCCTTCGTGCGACACCCTGATGAGGTATATCCCCTGTGGGAGTCCGGACACGTCAAAGTTCACCGCACCGTCTGCCGCTTCAACCTGGTTCAGTACGCTTCCGGTAATGCTCAGCAATTGCACAGAAGCACCCTCCCAGGTCTCAATACGCACCACATCACGTGCCGGATTCGGGTAGATGCGCAGATCAAAGCCGCTGGTTTCCGGATCCGTTACTTCCACCACATCTTCGGGATCAGCAACGACCCTGATGTTGTCAAAGTAGATGACGATGTCTTCTTCCAGGTCTACCGGATCATTAAAGTCGGGCATGAACGCAATAACAGACCACTCGCCTGTTAATTCAGAGAAGTCGAATACGATGGTTTCCCACTCTTCAACCTTGGTCTGGGGTTCCATGCTTTCGATCTCCAGATCAGGTGTCGGTCCGCCTTCCATTTTGAATCTGATGGGGCTGATGCGCGGCTTCCACACATCTACCGCTACATATTTGTTTTCCGACAAGTCGACCGGCTCTGTCAGCGCTGACCAGAAACCACCCCACGGCACTCCATGCTGGCTGCGCCTGAACTCAACGACATGGCTGCTCGGATTGACAGCGTCCGTGTCGGGGTTGGGGACAACAAACATCTGGCTGTCGTCTTCTTCACCGCCATACATGACGTTAAGCGCAATGTGTTCAAAATTGTCCACTACGTATGCGATTTCACCCGGCTCCATATCTGCTGTAGTGAATCCGACCATATCTATGTGCACCTCTGCCTCAAGCACACTGGTTGTGTCGTGGTCAAACATCACCCTGACAAGGTGCAGCTGGCTAAGATCGGCCAGTTCTTCGAAATATGTTGCCACAGTAAAATCATTCAACGGAAGGACAATTTCCTGCCACTCCGTGCCAATATTAAAGGTGTGATGGCTTCCGTTATCAAGTTCACCGACATGGTCACGCAAAACAATGAGGGCATCTTCAATTTCGACATCGGCTTTGATGTGGATCACAAAATGTGTATAGTCGCTGACATCCACCGTAATGGGTGCTTCGGGCGACCACGACCACATCTGGTAACCGTTTCGCTGGCCACTTTCCTCCAGCAAATAATTCAGTTTCAATGCCGTACCACCATCAATACCCCCCTCGGGAACATCGGTTGCCTCGGCATTGTCGCCAAATGTTTCCCTGAAGCCGCCTACATTGGTAAATTCATCCTCAAAGTCGCACCAGACAAAGTCTGCTCCATCCTTCGTGTTCCCTTTGGCCGGGGGACCACCTACACGGATGTTGTCAAAATAGATGATGATGTCTTCTTCCAGGTCGAGGGTCTCGGGAAAATCGGGGAAGAAAGCGATCACCTCATAGAGTCCGGCGTCCTCCGAAAAATCAAACACCAGTGTTTCCCATTCTTCAACCTTGGTTTGCGGATACATGCTCGGATACTCCACGTCGGGTGCATCATCGGGTTCCAGTTTAAATACCACCGGACTGATGACCGGTTTCCAGACATCCACATACACATAATGGTGTTCGGTCAAATCAAGCGGTTCAGGCAGGCGCGTCCAGAATCCGGCCCAGGGATCACCATCGTGTCCCCTTCTGAATTCCACCACGTGACTGCTCAGGTTTGTCTCGTCCGGAGCAGGATTGGGTACCACACGCATGTAGCTTTCTGCACCTGCAGCAAACCAGTTCAGCTCAATATGCTCGAAGTCTTCTATCATCTGACCCCGGGCCATGCCGGCAACTGCCAGCATCATTGCGATTAACAGTGTAATTTTTTTCATGATTTTTGATTTTGGTTGATAAATAATTGAACATTGTAATGTATATAAATCCCTGTGGGACATCCCCACAGGGGTTAACAGATCCATTATTCCGTTAAAACAAACCGGGTCTTTTGTACCTCTTCCGAGCTGGCACCTATGAAAAGGTGAAAATAGCCCGGTTCAGCCCGAAACTTGTTGTCGGCATTATAGAATGCCAGATCTTTCCACGTAAGTTCGAAATCCACCTCTTTCGACTCACCCGGCCCGAGTCCGATCTTCCTGAACCCCTTCAACTCTTTTACAGGCCTTGTAATGCTGCCAACCAGTTGACGTATGTAAAGCTGCACGACCTCTTCGCCAAATCTGTTGCCCGTGTTCGTTACGGTTACCGAAGCCCGGAGGGTACCGTCCATTGACATCTCGTTTTTATCAAGGGTTATTTCCGAATAATCGAACGTGGTATATGACAAGCCATATCCAAACGGGTACAATGGCGAGTTCGGCACATCCAGGTATTTGGATGTGAATTTAAACTCCGTTTTGGGCCTGCCGGTATTTTTATGATTATAGAACAAAGGTATTTGTCCGACGTGCCTCGGAAAGCTCACCGGCAGCTTCCCTGACGGATTGTAGTCGCCAAAGAGCACATCGGCAATGGCGTCGCCGGCAGTGGTTCCCGGGAACCACGTTTCCAAGATCGCACAAGCATTTGCATCGATGTTTTCCAGGGTCAGGGGTCTGCCGTTCATCAGCACCACCACTAAAGGTTTGCCGAGCCGTACCAGCTGGTCGAACAACTCTTCCTGGACACCCGGCAAACTGATGTCGGCCCTGCTGGCCGCCTCACCACTCTGAAGGGCATATTCACCCACGGCCAGCACAATAACATCTGACATTGCCGCTACCCTGAGGGCTTCTCCAAAACCTGTCCGGTCATCATCATCAATATTGGCACCCCTGGCGTAATTGATCCGTGTTTGGTTTCCCTGCCGGTTTTTAATCCCCTGCCGCAAAGTCACGCTCTGGGTATAGTCGCCCGCTGCCGACCATGATCCGATCAGTTCGCGCTGATTGTCTGCGAGCGGACCGATTAAAGCAATGCTTCCCACATCATCCGGCAGTGGCAGCGTATTGTTCTCATTCTTTAACAGTACGAATGACCTCCTTGCAAAGTCACGTGCAAATGCAAGATTTTCTTCTGTCATCACAAGGGATGCTTCCCGTTCAGGATCGCTGTAGCGGTAAGGGTCATCAAACAATCCCAGCTCGAACTTCATGGTAAGTATCCTCTTCACTGCCCGGTCAATAATTGCCTCATCAACTATCCCCTCCTCTACCTGGACAGCAAGGTAGTCGTGAAATACGGCCCCCTGCATATCCATGTCGACCCCGGCGTGGATGGCCAGCTCACCGGCATGTTTTTCATCACGGGCAAATCCGTGGGGAACCATTTCGTTGATAGAGGTATAGTCGGTCACAACAAAACCGTTGAAGTTCCATTCATCCCTCAGAATATCAGTCAGCAGCAACCTGCTCCCAGTGGCAGGCACACCAAAAAGCTCATTAAAGGCGGTCATGATCGTCGCGGCACCTTCTTCCACGGCAGCTTTAAAAGGTGGCAGAAACTTATTGCGAAGGGTGATCTCCGAAATATCCACCGTATGATAATCTCGTCCCGCCTGGGGCGCACCATATGCGGCCATGTGTTTGGCACATGCCAGCATGGTGTTCAGTGCGCCAAGGTCATCTCCCTGGTAGCCGCGTACCTTGGCCCTGGCCACTTCTGCAGTAAGGAAGGGATCCTCCCCGGAGCCCTCAGCAATACGTCCCCACCGGGGATCGCGGGTAACATCCAGCATGGGTGCAAATGTCCAGTGCAACCCTTCAGCCGTGGCTTCCTGCGCAGCAATGCGGGCCGACTCCTTTATTGCCTGCATGTCCCACGTAGCTGTCTCTCCCAATGGGATCGGGAATATGGTGCGATGACCATGTATTACATCGTAACCAAAAAGCAAAGGGATACCCAAACGTGTCTCTTCAACAGCCATCTGCTGCAATTTACGGGTAAACTCTGCTGTATACGCATTGAAGATGGCGCCCACGCGACCCTCGCGGATGCTTTCAACATAATGATCGCGCATAAACGGACCTGTAACATCCATATCGCTTGTAAACAAGGTCATCTGACCTATCTTTTCTTCGAGGGTCATCAGGTCCAGCAGTGAATCCACCCGTTTCTCCGTCCGTGCATCCACAAACCATCCTTCCCTTTCCCTGTCGGCCATGTTGCATGAGGCCACAAACAATAATATGATCAGCAATGTCCGTATCTTCATCTGTGTGTAGTTTTATTCATGTTTGTAATAAAAGCCCAGTTTCCTCAACCCCTGGTGTATTTCCGGATTGTTCATAAACAGTTCCCACAGCAATCCGCTACGGTAATTTTCTATCATCACCACGATCGGTCCCTGATCTATGGCCAGGTAGTTGTCGGCATACCAGTCGTGATGAATGGAAAAGGCATCATAAAATCCATAAGGACCCCAAAGATTTTCGCCCAGCTCCTCATAAAAATAGCGCAACGCATCCATCGACTTACCGGGTGTATAGGGGATCGACGATATTGCAGCGGTTGGGGCGATCACCCCGATATCCTCGGTGGGACTATGGGCCAGGTATCCCATATGGTTATCGCTGGCTGTTAATCCCCAGCAGTACGCTGAATACCCCTTAAAGCCATTAGGGTTTTCCACGCAGTGACGGTGGTTGATCATTGTGTGGCGCACGTTTTGTTCCCAGTAAGAAGTATGCTCATCATGCAGTCCGCGGGGATCGAGACCCAAAAAAGAATAATGAGCAAAAAACAACGGTCCACCGTAAGGGTAACCCAAAGGAAGGGATATGCCATAATAGGTATTCCCGTTGAGAAAGTTTACGCTTCCGGTCCACCCATTTATATACACCTCGGGTTCGACAGGATGGGTTGGTGATGAGGCCGCAAGCACGTATGCAATCAGGCATTCATTGTAGCCCCTGACAGGATGGTCCATCTCCCAGCCAAAATCAGGTGACCAGTGCCAGTACAATACATCTTCACCCCTGGCGTACCATTGCCAGTCGACTCCATGCCACAAACGGGTAATGGTATTGCGGATAAACTCTTCGCGCGGATCATCAGCAGTAAAATATTCCCTTGCGGCCAGCAATCCCTGCATGAGCAAGGCTGTCTCCACAATGTCGCCGCCGTTGTCTTTCGGACTGAATGGTCGTGTGCGGCCTGTTGAACCTTTATACCAATGAGACCAGGCCCCATGGTAACGGTCGCACGTGTCGAGAAAATGAATGATCCGGGTAAGCTGTTCGATGACACGGTCGCGACCAATAAATTCCCGCTCAATACCAGCTATCATAGCCATGATCCCAAACCCGGTACCACCGGTGGTCACTACCTCATTTGAATAATTCCGTTCATCACTCCTTTCTACAGCCATACCCGACACCGGATGGGAAAAGTCAGTAAAATACCGCAGGGTATGTTCCTGAACCTTGTCAAGCAACTCTTCATCTGTCAGTGTTTGGTGTTTACCGACCAGGTTGCACCCGGCCAGAACAATAAGCAGCATCAACAAAAAAGTGAGCCGCTGTCTCATGCTGTGTAAATGGTCCATGTGTCTGGATTTTGTTTTTTTTTCATTCCGTTCATACAGCGTATGTTCCATATTTTGTCAGAACAGCACCACATTGAAAACTGGTTATTGGTGCCTGTTTAAAAAGTCGAGCGTCTGAACAATCATGTTCGGCTTCAGGGCTTGCGCAGAAACCGGACATTAGAGACAGACACCAATTAATGCACGATCAATGTCTGACAGGCAGTATGCTCATTATTTTTTACGCGCACCATATATGCCCCCCGTTCCAGGCCAGACACATCAATTTGTGTTCTGCCTTCCATCATGCTTACCTGTTTGATCATTCTTCCGGTGATGTCATAGATCGTTAATTCGCCGCCACCGTCTGCCTCAACATATATCCTGTCTGACACAGGGTTTGGGAACATCAGGAATGGATGGCCCTTGTCTTCCTGTATTTCAGCAACCGGCACCTCCTCGTCGGTGGTAAATCCCACCAGGTCAACAAAAAGACTTCCATCGGATGGGTTCGTCACATCCTTTTCAAAGATGATGTCAATCTTATGCATATTGCTCATATCTGGAAGGTTACCGGCCCACTGTGCCACCGTGAATTCCGACACCGGCATCTTGATCCGGTGCCACCCTGTTTCAACATCAACATACGCATATCCTTCTCCATCAATCCCCTGGTATCCGTCCATATCCTGCATCCTGACCTTCAGGTCTGAAATCTTCTCACTGGCCTTCATATACAGGACGATATGGGAATAATCGCCCAGGTCGAGTGGTGGTGGAAAAGTCCACATATAATAGATCGTATACTCATTGGCCAGTTCAAGGTCATAATCCAGGCGCAGTACCACACCACCAAATGATCCCATTCCGGGCACATCGGTGGCAGTCAGACTTCCGTTCTGCGCATAGGACGGCACTTCTCTGAATCCGCCTACATTGGTGTAGGGTACACCATTTTCCACGATGGTGAAGTCGCTGTAGATGAAATAATCGACCGGTTCCATGCCCCACCCGGTAAGGGCCACTGACAGGTCATCAATCTCCAGGGTCGCACTCACCGGTCCGGCGGTTTGCGGCGCAAATGAAACATGCAACCCGGCAGTTTCAAACAAGCCCAGCTCAATGGGTTGATCAGGAAAATCAATCAAAAATTCTGATGCATCAGGGCCGCTGATGCGCACATTGTCCTCATCAACGATCCAACGTCCGCCTCCCCTGTTTCGAAGGGTCACCTCCTTTGCCTCTGATGCAGTTCCCGTAGTCTGCGGTCCGAAATCACAGGTTCCCGGTTCAACGTCAGGCACTGGGGTATCGCCCGGTTCTGACAGGTGGATGTCGTCAATATCCCACGACACGATGTTGTTGGTGATGCCATCAAAGACCCAGGCCAGCCGGAAACCTTCGCTGCCAACATGGTGGTTTTCACTGTCAACGACTGCAAATAACTCGGTTGGCTCAATAAAAGGGGGATCTTCCCATTCGTGGATCACATATTCTTCCCCACCGGCAATGGCAATAACACCCAGTGTATACTTACCCGGATCCTGGAAGTTCCTGACCCGGTATTTGAATGTAAGTGCCAGGGTGTCCATTCCGGTGGTTACAATATCAGGGGTGACCAGGTAGAACCTCCCTGTTTTTTGTGGTTCCCACCAAAAGACCATTTCAGGGGGTTCACCACCTGCATTGTTCAGGTTGAACGTTTCCCAGTTACGGGTGTCGCTTTCCCAGCCTTTCGGGATACCTCCCTGTACAAGTGCGGAAAAATCTTCTTCCCATGGCAGTTCCCTGATGGTGGGATCAAAACATTCGCCGGCAAGGGCAACCGCTGCAAGGTCTCCCACAAATAGGGTTGCTGACCTGAATCCCTTATCGCGCGGCAAGAAAGCCAGATATACCTCAGCGGTTTCATCGTGCTCCAGCACAATTTGTCCGGGTATCTCCGGCAACACAAAATGCGCTGCATCGTCACCCCCGATGCTGATGTCTTCCGGGTTAACCGTGATCACGCCGCTTCCGGCGTTTGCCAGTGTAATGGCAACGGTGTCCGAGCTTTTGTTTATCTGTTGCGATCCAAAGTCATAAACATCTGGCGAAACGGTTAGTGCCGGTAATGCATCCACCATCACATCATCAATTGACCACCGGATAATCTGGTCTGAGACACCCTCAAACACCCAGGCCAGGTTAAGCTGAGATGCACCAACACCTTGTGTGCTGTCAATCTGTATGGTCACTTCTGTTCCGTCAATATCGCCGGGATCTTCCCAGCTTGCGAGCATATATTCGTGTTCATCTGCAATGCTGATCAGCCGGAGATCGTACCTGCCAGGATCTTCAATATTTTCGACCGCATATTTGAATGATACGGTCATGCTGTCGAGTTGTGCCGTTTGCATCGGCGGACTTTTCACATAGCTTGTCCCCTCAACCACGGGTTCCCACCAGAAAACCAGCTCAGGGGCGTCTCCACCTGCGTAATCAGAATCAAAAACATACCAATTGTCTGCATTGGTGGTCCATCCAAATGGCAGCGAAAAATCATCCGTGCCATCAAACTTTTCCTCCCACGGAAAGGTGCAGATGGTTGCATCATAGGCATCACCACTAATGAATGCATCCTGGCCGTGCACTTTTAAGACTGCCTCCTTGTGTCCGGTTGAGCGGGGTTGAAAAACAACCCCCACATCAGTTGTTTCACCCGGCTGCAACTCAGTTGGCTCATCCGGTTTGCGCAGAATGAAATCAGCCTCATCAGACAACAATGTAAAAGAGGCAAACACCCCAAAATGGTCGTTTTCCATTCCGGGGTCGTCGTGTTTCCGGTCCATCACGATATCCGCTGAAACAGGTACCAGATGATCCGGACGACCACCATGGAACAACACATAATCTATCCGCCTCATTTGGTGCCCCACTCTGTGGTTCAGGGTAGCATGCTCCGGATCCAGATGGTTTTCATGAAACAAAGGGTAAACATCCCTGAAGTCGTCGTACATCAACTTCATCTCATCCCAGTCGGGATTTGCGTTAAAATCGCCCGTAACGAAAATGAATCCATCGCTGCTGGTCTCTTCAATAAAGCGCAGGAGGTCTTCGATCTGCTCTTTTCTGATATGGTGATCCAGACCCTTGTGATGCAGATGCGTGGTGTAGATATCCACCACATGGCCATTAACATTCAACTTTGCGTGCAATGCATTTCGGTATCTATCCAGTGGTTCCAGTGCCCGAAAGTTTGTTTCTTCAATGGGATACCTCGAAACAATGGCATTTCCATACCGGTAGACAGAACCAGCATCGCTGACTGAGTCAAAATAGTAATAGAATCCAAGCGAATCAGCTATTTGCATGGCCTGGTTGTCAAGATGCTGCCGCTGGATGACCTCCTGCAGTCCCATGACGTCAACATCCATCTCCCGCATGGCTTCCAGCATGAATGCGAACCGCCCGGGCCAGTTGCCATCATCGGCCTCAATATTATAGGAAAGTACGTTCAATGTCGTATTCCGTGCCTTTTCCCCGGCAATGGTGATCTTACCGGGTTGAACCACGAATGCCTCCCCACCCACATTGGTCACGACAAACAATCTTTCAGCAGAACCGGTCCCTTTTTGCCGTTCAGGGAAGTGGAATGTGCCAGGCTCCAGTGACAGCTGTGCATTGACTATTCCGGTGAAACAAACCAGCAGGCAAAAGCAGACAATCCGTAGTTGATCATTCATATGTTATCTTTTATTGTGTTCCTCATAATAGAAGCCCAGCCTTTCCAGGCCACGGTGTACCTCTTCGTTTCTCATAAACACTTCCCAGAGCAATGCACTCCGGTAATTTTCGATCATCACCACGATGGGCCCCTGGTCTATGGCTATATAGCTGTCGGCAAACCAGTTTTCATCAAAATTGAATGCATCCTTAAACCCATAGGGTCCCCACAGGTCGTTATACAAATAATAGTAGAATGTTCTGAGTGCACTGATGCTTTCTTCAGGTGTATAAGGCATGGATGAAAGGGCTGCCGACGGGGTAATGGTACCATTGTCAGCCCCTCCGTAACCGTGGGGGGCGTGCGCCTGGTACCCGACCAGCGGATCATCACTGGCTGTCAGTCCCCATAGTGAATCACTGTAATGACAATGGTCGCCAGGATTGAGCGCACAGTAGCGGTGATTGATCAGGCTGTGGTTCCTGTTTTGTTTCCAGTAATCGGCATACTGGTCATTTAGTCCGCGCGGATCGAGACCAAGAAACGAATAGTGCGCAAAAAACAAAGGGCCACCAAAATGGTAACCCAGCGGCAACTCCATATAATAGTAATGATTTCCGTTGACAATGTTTCCGTTGCGTGCCCATCCCTGGTGATAAACCTCGGCAGAAACCGGGTATGTAGGTGATGCGGCAGCAAGGATGTAAACAATAAGGGCCTCATTCCAGCCACTTATATGCATATTCATCGCAAAGTCGTAATCGGGCGACCAATGCCAGTACAGGACATTTTGCCCCTGGGTGTACCATTGCCAGTCGACACCGTGCCACAATTCATCTGCAAGCGTCCTGAACGATTGTTCCTTTGTGTTGTCGCGATCAAAATATTCACGTGCGGCGATCAGGCCCTGTACCAGGAATGCTGTCTCGACCAGGTCTCCCCCATTGTCTTTCTCGCTGAATGCAATAGTCTTCCCGGTAGTTCCATCCATCCAGTGTGGCCACGCTCCATGAAAACGGTCAGCTTTTTTTAGAAAATGACCGATCTGCAGTACCCTGTCGAGCACCTCTTCCCGCCCGAGAAAGCCCCTTTCAACACCTGCCAGCATCGCCATGATGCCAAAACCCGTCCCACCACTGGTAACCAGGTTCCCCGAGGTATTACGCTCACGGGCCATCCCCGAATTTGGCTCAGCAAAATCCCAAAAATACTTCAGGGTCTGCCGCTGCACCAGATCCAGGAGCTCATCAAGAGGCAACTCATCATCAATGACACGAACGAGTGGTGGACAATCATCCTGGTCATTACGATCATTCTGATTGTTTAAGGGGTCTTCTTTTTCACAGGCGGTGAAAAAAAGAATAAAAAGGAGGATAATGGGACTGACGAACTTGTACATATGTTTTGCTTGCAATATTTTTTTTACAACGTATGCCACTACTTGTAAAAATACTGCAAGGCAAAATGAAGCCCAAATTATCCCTGTTATATCAGTTTCTCATTGAACAAAAAAATAAAAACAGCACCTTCTCAACACTACATCATCAATACATCATCAACTAACATCCAGTGGTCTGGTAATATGAAAATGGTGGAATTCCGGGACTCGTGTTTTTTACTCTTCATTGGAAAAGCTGAACTCCTCACGCATCAAAAACTCATACAAATGTTCATCTTTCTTTATGTTGAGCTTTTTCCTCAGGCGATGCCGGCTGATCTCCACTCCCCTGTTGGAAATATTCAACAGCTGGGCTATTTCCTTGGTGCTGAGGTTCAATCGCAAATAGGCGCACAACCTTAAATCATTGGGTGTCAGGTCGGGGTACTTGTCTTTCAGGACTTTAAAGAACCCTTGCTGGGAAAGCTTCAGGTTTTGCGCTGCATTTTCCCATTCAATGTTCTGATAGCCCAGGCTTTCCCTGATGATTTTTTCCATTTTTTTAATATGTTTCACCGGATAGCGGGCATATTGCTCTTTGATGGCATCTATAAGATTTTGCAGGTTGTTCAGTATATTGTCTTTCCTGATCAGGTGACGCATTGTAAACATCAGCTCCTGGCTTTTATAATCCAGCTCCCTTTCCAGGTTGTTCTGTCTCAGCTCCATCAGCACCAGGTTTTTGTGTCTTTTTATCTCGAAACGAAAAAACAGATACAGGGCCCAAACAAGCATGAAGAAGAGTCCCACATACACCACCAGTGCACCATGAGAATAAAACCACGGTTTGCTGACAACAAAAGGCTGCCTGATCAGGTGTCCGTCGTTTGCCCGTATCTCCAACGTATAGCGCCCATGATCCAGGTCAAGGTAGGTAAACTGGTTTCCTGTTGTTTTCTGCCAGGCCGCATCCATTTCACTTATACGGTATTCGAATGTCTTATTCGACCAGTCCCACTGGGAGGGGTTCCGGAAACAGACCGTCAGGTTATTTGCATGCCAGGGCACTTTGATGTTATCGAAAGTGCAGTAATAATATAAACTGTCTTTATCCCCGTAAAAACGCAACCGCTCAATGGCCAGCATTGTGGTGTCGGCTCTCTTATCATGCATAAGCAAATTATACGCATCAAAATGATGCGGATTGGGGATCAAAATGGTATGTTCATCCAGGAAAGCCAACTGAATGTTTCTTTGTGGCAGGTTTATCCCTTCATAACCTGTTTCCATTATCATTTCGACGCTGAAATCCATTCTCACTTCAAACAAAGCCATCTTGTCTTCTTTGATGAACCAGTATTGGTTTTTATCGTGATGGTTGATCTGGAAAGCCTTGCTGTATTCACCCAGATGGTCGGTCAGTGCCGTAAAGGGGATGATCTCGTTCCTTACAAAGTCAAAGGTATATATGTCCTCCGAGGTGGTGAAGACAATGCGGTTATTTATCTTAAACACCCTGATATTAAAACTTTTTCCATCAATTTCCGGATAATGGACCACTTCCTCTGCATCGTACATGCCGGCCGACAGCTCCACCCTGTATATTCCTCTTTGATGGTGAGATGCCCACACATAGCCAAGGTAATCTGTTTCAAGATATCTTGCAGGGTGTGCATAGTTCCCGAGCTTGTTCCGGAACACGATGCGGCCGGCGGGATCCTTTTCAAGCACAATTATGCCGGTATATGTCCCGCCAAGGATATAATCATCATATACGATATATGACCATCCCCCCGACACCCCTGAAATCTGCTCCATTCGCCCCTCTTTCACCAGGAATGTCCCGTCATTGTGTCCGCATATGATCTGATCACCATGGATCAGCAACGACCATACCTGTCCCTGGCTTCCCGGAATGAACTCAAGGTGGTGAAAATGATATACGGCACCCCTTCGTTCCATTTTCGTACGGAACAATCCGATGTTGGTGCCAACATAGAGCCATTCCTTATGTTCAAGCAGGGCATAGATCGTCCCGAACGAACCGTTTTTGCTTTTATACCGTGTTATTGGAGAAAGAAGGTCAATGTAATTTACACCCTGGTCCATACCAACCCACAGACCCTTTTCCGCACACAGATACAGAGACAATACTGTATTGTTTCCCAGGCCATTGTCAGTATTATACCGCCTTGTTATCCTTCCCTGCTCGTCGGTGGTGATCAGGCCATTCAATATACTGCCAAAGGCAAAACTGCCATCGCCCAGCTTTTTAGCTGCATTGCAACTGTTTTGTTTTAAGAAGTCAGATGCTTCACTGTCAAAATACTCAAAATCTTCTCCATCAAACAAGTACAACCCGTCACCATCGGTACAAACCATATAGCGACCTTCATCGTATGGTATGATGGCATGAACTTTTTTGTGTGCGAGAAATTGACTGTTTTCAATAAAAATAAATTCATCGTCCTCAAACCAAAACAGTCCGTTGTAAAATATCTGCACAATAAAGCGCTCACCAGGCCGGTGCATAAAGAGCATCGTATAGGGTGCCTTCACTTTTCTTACACTTGAAAAATCATAAATATAGATTGAAGTGAATGATTGAAAATATACGTTGCCTTCATGAATAAAGATATTCCATATTTCATCATTCTTTTCAATCAGGCCATCGTCAACCAGTGAATGGTATTGCAGTTCACCCCGGTCACTGTATCTCCAGAAGCCAAAATCTTCAAACGAACCCGTAAAGATATCCCCGCCGGGATGCACTTTTACCGACCGCACCGGCATCTGTTCCTTGTCTGTGAATTTTTCCCAGACAATGCCGTTGTATCTTATCAAACCTTCTGAATTGGCAAAGTAAACGACATGGTTCTCCGGATCCTGCGAGATGTCCCAGTTCTGGTTCCTGATGTCGAAGCTGCTGAACAGATAAGGCCTGATCTCCATCGGCTGCGCTTGCAGTGGCAAGGAAAGACCGGAAACCAGCAAAAAGAATAAGATCAGGAACACATATACGTTTTTATCCTTTCTCATCTGTCGCTCTTTTGTTTTTTCCAGCTTAAACTTCACCCTGCGTGCAATGATCGACCCCTTGCATGACCACGGTAAGGATACAGGCCGGTTCATTGCACGAACCCACATCAGCTTTCTTGTATGATGCCGGATGCCATATGGATTACAGGCCGCTGATGGCCCGAAAGATAAGAAAAAAAGCGTTATGACGGAAAAGAATAACTGTGCATGAGCCGTTCAAAAAGATATGACCGCATGCAGGGGCCAGTGGTCAGAAATAAATACTTCACCTTTCATCACCTCATCTACGGCATATCTGTGCACCTCAAAATGAGGGGTGATAAATATGAAATCAATGACACGCGGTTCGATGCCGGTTCGAAACCCATTAAATGTTGATTCGCCCCCACTTGCCAGCTCTTTGGCAACGGAAGCGGCATTTTGCAACTGGTTATCGGTAAAGAAACGGTCAGCCATCTCCTCATACAGGGGCGATTTTTTCCTGATGTTGAAATCACCGGTTACAACAACCATATTGTCGCCAGCGATCGTACGCATCTTCTCCGACATGAATTCCATGCTTTTTTTTCGTGCCAGGTCACTGACATGACTGAAGTGGGTATTGAATACGAACAGCTCTTCCCCTGATGCTTTATGCCTGAGATGTATCCACGTGACAATTCTTGGCAATACGGCTTCCCACCCAATGCTTCCGGGTTGGTGTGGATTTTCTGACAACCAGAACTGTCCGTCTTCAACAGGCTCAAAAACATCCTTCCTGTAAAAAATGGGGCAAAACTCCCCTCCTTTTTTTCCATCATCCCGTCCGGTACCCACATAGGCATAACCCGGCATCATGTCGAGGAGGTCTTTGTTCTGGTGATGGAGGTTTTCCTGCATACCCACTATATCGGGAAGCTCCTGTTCCATATAGGCCTGAACAACGGGGATACGGTATGTCCACTGGTTGATTCCATCATCCGGATTGTCGAACCGGACATTGAAAGACATTATTTTCAGTGTATGGTTTTCTGCAATTACCGGCATTACCAGAAAAACCATGATCACAAGCATGCTTTTTTTAATGAGTCGATTCATATGTCTGAAGTTTTTTGTTATGTGTATGAAATTTGACTTTTTTTTGCTGCATGGGCCGGGGAACATTGGATTCTGCGGAGGCGTCATTCAGCGTCTGTTTCAAACAGCAAACTTACATAATTTACCACTTTGTGCGAAGGCGACACCTCCCCTGAATGGCCCCTTTTGAGCATATGTACCTTATAGTCAGCATTCAGTTCCCCCGCATACTCCATCAGGGCCATAACCGGACCAAATCCGCAAACCGATACCTGGTGCCTGCGTACGGTCTCTTCAACGCCTGAAGCATTCCGGGAAAAGATTTGCTGCAGCACCATGTCATCGAGCACTTTTGACTCTGCAGGACTAAGAAAATGGGAAAAGTCCGATGAGGCAAGAACCAAAACGTTCCTGCTGAGCGCCCGTGCCGCCGACACGATATTCTTCCCAAGCTGCCGGGCCAGGTCATGGCGCTGGCTGAGCATATTGACAGACAATATCTGAAACCCATCCGGGAGGAAATGCTGTAAATATGGGAGCAATACCTCTGCCGAATGTTCACCTGCCTGTGCCTCTGCCGAAACGGGAATGTTCAGCTTCCCAGCCATTGACATATCGGCAGGTACCTTGCCCAGGGGTGTCTCCCAAAAGGCATAACCATCAGTAGAGATTGCCGGTCCGGCACCAGCGTGGTTTGGATGTACGATGACCACCGTGTCGGGATTGACCTTGTTTCGCCTGCAATGCTCAAAAAAATGGACAGCCTGCCTGGCACAATAGATCATCCCCGCATGTGGCACCACCCCCCCTGCAATGTGTCCGGTTACAGCTTGCTTTTGCAAGGCATCCCCTTCACGCTCAAGTGCGTTATCAAGGAGATGACGGATCTCATCCGCACTGCCGGGATAGAACATCCCCGACACCCCTGCCTTCCTGACCGATTGTTTTGTATCCATATGAATTCTGTTTTTTGTGTTTTTGTTGCCTGCCCCTTTCCCATCCTCCATGATTCAGAAAAAGACAAAAAGCAGCCAGGCGCAGTTAGCTGCTACGGTATCCGTGAGGTACATTCCCGAGATATACCCGTTGCAGGTACTTCCGGGCAACGTCTTCCAGCCGTTGCATCACGTTAATGGGGGTAGCAGGTACATTCAGCCGCCACGAGGGAAAATACCGGTTTATGTGCAGTACCACATCTGTTCCCAGTGTATTGGCGATCCATTGGACCATCTTTTCAAAATCCCTTGCATTGTCATTCATTCCCGCTATCACCAGGAATGTAATCTCCAGGTGGAGTCCACTGCCGGCTATGGCTGCGAGCGTGTTCAGGACCGGCTGTATGCTCCCCGTGGTGTATTTCCTGTAAAACTCATCACTGAATGATTTCAGGTCAACATTAAAGGCATGGCATAGTTCCAGCCATTCTGCGAGTGGCTCCGGATTGATATAGCCATTGGTCACCACCACGTTTTTCAGACCTGCATCGTTGACGAGGCGGGCGGTCTCCATCATCCATTCAAAGAACACCACAGGCTCGTTGTAGGTATATGCCAATCCGATACCGCCTGAGTTGGAGGCTGATTCAAGAGCTTCAGCCGGACTCTTCTTCTCCTCCGGCTGCCTGTCAATGCCACACTGGGAGATATGGGCGTTCTGACACCATAAACACCGCAGGTTGCATCCGTAGCTCCCCACCGATAATATCCGGGAGCCGGGAAAATAATGGTACAGCGGTTTTTTTTCGATGGGATCGATGCCAAACCCCGATACCACACCATATGAGCGGGTGAAGAGGGTTCCCTCATGGTTGTGCCGCACACGGCAGCGACCGGTGTCTCCTGGAATGAGCAAACAGGAATGCGGACAAAGTGTGCATCTGATTGTTTGTTTGCCGGTTTTGATGTAATACCTTGCCTGTTTCATAAGGCACATGCATTTGTGAGCAAACCTGTTTTATGGCAGGTTCCGGCGGGACAACCCGGTTTTACATGCCCAGCAGTTTTAATGACAGCATCCATTGGCCTTGCGGACGTTCACCCGGTTCAAACATCCTGGCATATCCGAACGACCATGTTGTTTTCATATAGGAAAACATCACCACCTCAATGTCTGTCTGAATACCCGCATTAAACACATTGCGTGAACCATCCTGGCGTCCGGGGTCAGTTGCCAGGTGCGTGCCGAACAGCGAGGTATAGATGTATGTCGGGTAAATCCAGGTCGCACCAATGTTGCGTGTCCGCAGCGGACGAAGATTCAGTTCGCCCATGGTACGAACAAAGTTGTACGCCGCAATCCCGTCAA
>PWKN01000071.1 GCA_003559735.1 Bacteroidales bacterium
AAGATCTGATGTTACTGCTATTTTATGAATCGAATTTTTTATGTCATGGATCAACCCAGCAGCGATTGATGAGTGAAGTTTGTTTTTAGCAACAGGCCCTTTCAGCAAACTGTAAAAGTTTGTTTTTAGTTGCTCTTTGTCAAAGGGTTCAGCAAGGAAGCTTTTTGCTCCATAGCTCATTGCGGCAATTGCATCATCTGCATTTTTTTCATTACTTGCTGCCAGGCATATTATGTTTGGCCAGGATGCGGAAATATTGTTAAGGGTATTAAAACCCAGGTGCTTGTCGGGTACAAGATCAATTATGACAACATCGATATCTTTTTCATTGAGTATTTGATCAGCTTCATTAATAGTTTCGGAAAAATAGCACATCCCACACTCATTGATCACCTGGTCATATATGCTGAACAGACGGTAATTTTCTGATATGGTCAGTATTTTTAGTTCGTTTTCTGTTTCCATGATGCAGGTATTATGTTAGTTGACAATGAGTATTTTATGATTTTGGACACCCATACATGTTTGAATACAGATAAAATATACACCCCTTTTGAATGATGACACACAAAATGAATGATTGTGATCGTTGATTGTTTTGCTGTATACGGAGTGTCCTGCTGCATCAGTAACCATTATTTGTTTGATCAACACATTTTTTGAATTGATATTCAGCGTGTTTACCGCAGGGTTTGGATATAGGGATATGCCAGGCAACCCTGTATCAGTCAAATACGTATTGTCAACCAACAATACGGTACTGACATTCAGGTTTCTATTGGTCACCGTAATGGTGCCATTCCTGTCAAAATAACCAGTTGCACCAACGGTATAGTCGTATGTTCCAGGCTCAATGTTCTCAAAGACAAAGTTTCCGGGTGTATTTTCCTTATCGTTCAACTCAACTACGGCATCATCAATTGTATTTCCATCAATGTCTGATACATAAAATGTAACAGTATATGCTTCAGTGATCATGGTAACGGATATGCTTACGTCGTCATCAATTACTGAAACGCTGCCCGTTGCATCGAAGTAACCTTCTGCAGTAATGGTATAGCCATAGTTGCCCGGCGTCAATTCTGCGAAAGTATAAAAACCCGGGTCGTTGGTAATGTCGTTGAGTTTTATTACAGCGTTGTCGATTGAATTGTCTTCTTCATCCTTAACCATGAAAGTGACTGAATATTCCAATTCTGTAATTGTGATATCAATCTGTTTGTCTTCCCCATCAACGGTAAATGATTGGTCAGACAGGGGAACATACCCATCTGCAGTCACACTGTACACGTATGAACCATCTTCCAGTTCGACCGATGCAGTTCCACCGGCACCGGTGGTGAGGGAGCTTATGTCCGCGATGGCTATGACTGCACCCTGAACAGGGTTATTGTCTTCATCCTGCACATAAAATGTTACTATATATGTTTCGGGCGGCACCACTTCCATAACGACATCGATCTGTTTGCCCGCTCCATCGACGGTAAATGATTGGTCAGTAAGGGGTATATACCCTGTGGCAGTCACCTCGTATTGGTATGTGCCATCTTCCATTTCGATGCCAGCCAGTCCGTCGGCATCTGTTGCCAGGTTGTTTTCTCCTGTGATGCTGATGGCAGCATCCTCAATAGGATTATTGTCCGCATCCTGCACATAAAATGTCACCATATATGTTTCGGGCGGCACCACTTCCATAACGACATCGATCTGTTTGCCCGCTCCATCGACGGTAAATGATTGGTCAGTAAGGGGTATATACCCTGTGGCGGTCACCTCGTATTGGTAGGAACCATCTGCGAGTCTGATTGCAGCTGTGCCACTGGTACCGGTTACAGGATTGTCGCTGCCGCTGATATGGATTATGGCCCCTGCCACTGGCCGGTTTTTTTCATCCTGTACTTTGAAAGAAACCAAATAAGTATCAGGCGGCACCTCTGTCATCGTAACGTTGACATCCAGATCTTGTCCGTCGACTGTAAACGCCTGGCCAGACAAGGAAACATACCCATCGGCAGTCACACCGTATACGTAGGACCCATCTTCCAGTTCGACCGAAGCAGTTCCGCCGGCACCGGTGGTGAGGGAGCTTACACCCGTGATGGAGATGACGGCACCCTGGACAGGGTTTTTGTCTTCATCCTCCACGGTAAAGGTTACCAAATAAGTATCGGGCGGCACCTCTGTCATGGTAACGCCGACCCCCAGATCTTGTCCGTCGACTGTAAACGCCTGGCCGGACAAGGAAACATACCCATCTGCAGTCACCTCGTACACGTAAGAACCATCTTCCAGTTCGACCGAAGCAGTTCCGCCGGCACCGGTGGTAAGGGAGCTTATGCCCGTGATGGAGATGACGGCACCCTGGACAGGGTTTTTGTCTTCATCCTCGACGGTGAAGGAAACTGTGTATATCTCGGTATCTTCGCCTGTAACGATGATGGTAGCCGGTTCAGCATAGTCTGGCGGACAATCACCTTTTTGAACCTTCGCCCTGTATTGCCATATGCCAGAGCTTTCCGGGATTTCCGAATAGCTTACATCACCCGAGGTACCCGGTATGTCACTCCATGCTCCCTCGTCGTGTCTCTTTTGCCAGGTAAGTATATCGCCCGAAAAATCATGTAAGGACATCGTTCCTGTATTGTCGCCAAGGCTGATGGTTTTGTTTCCGGTAACGAAGCCCCCTTCTGAAACAAATGAAGCAACGGGGTTGTAAAAATGGCCGGTTACATCTGTCCCCATAAAGGCGACATAGAAACTGGCATTGTTGTCGTGCGTCCAATCGTCGTTAACCAGTTCAAAGCGCACACAACCATCGCCATCAAACGTAAAAGAAGAGATCAGGATCTCTTCGCCAGACTGAACATCCACGCCGACCGGATCTTGTGGGGTGGCGGCATATACCTGGTAATAATACCCTTCATGATGTTCTGGTTGTCCCTGCGGAACCACAAAGAAAGGGTATATGAAATCCTCATTGATCGACCCAACATTGTATTGGTCTTCCCACCTGATGGTATACAGGATGCTGCTGGTGGTCTCCGTTGATGCTATAAAAAAGTCCGGCTTGATCTTCACTTCCACCATATTGCCATTACCCGAAGGTGTAAAAATACCGATACCGATCGCATCATTTTGATCTGCCATTACTGTTGATGCAGTATGCATGCAAAGCATAGCGGCAAGAGAAAAAACGGCTGTTTTTATTGTTTTCATTTGTCAGGATCTAATTATTTTAACCAGGAAAAATTTACAATAATTGATTTACAACCCATATGTAATCAGCCTCATCGACCTGTTACAGTATGACTATTCGCTCGTGGGCCATTTTATCTCCCGAAACAATTCTGACCAAATACATTCCAGGCTTTAAGTGCGACAAGTCAAGATGAACGATGGTATTGTTTTCTGACACTGACTGCAATTTCACCGCACCATTCATGTCCATTACATGGACATACGTCGGGCTATTGGTTTCGACACCGCTGATGTCCAAACGGGCCTGTCCCCTGTTGGGATTGGGATAGACTTTAAGGGCAAGTCCACCCCGCTGGCTGGTCATTATATGTTCTGGAGTGTTGCAGGTGTTATTTTCGCTGATCCGTTCATTGTCATCCAGCGATGGATGTTCTGCTTCCGGTATGACCGGTGACTCCGGCTCAAAACAAAAGGTACAGTCCGTCGTGATCCTCGCATTCAGGGATGCACCATACTGAATATGGGTGCCGGGTTTTATGGTGATCCTTTCACCGGCAATGATCTCAACGTTCGCTGTATTTTCGGCCACATAGTCTTGCACTGTAACTGAAATACCGGCATCGTAGCATTGTTCGTCATTGTCAGATCCGGTTAACATAAAGTGATCTGGCATTGTTACATCAATGTTTGCAGGAACGGAATATTCGGGCGGACAATCATTTTGTTTTGCTTTTGCACGGTATTGCCAGAAGCCATGGATGTCAGGCACCTCTGAATAGGATGTTTCGCCGCCGGTTCCGTCAATGTTTTGCCACGTACCTTCATTGCGTCTTTTTTGCCACATAACAACATCACCCTGGAAGTTTTCAAGGGTTAGTGTTCCGGTATTCTCACCAGGATCAATTGTTTTACCCCCTGTTACAAAGCCACCCAAAGAGCCGTATGCTGCAAAGGGTGCATACATGACACCGGTTACAGGCTTACCAAGAAGTTCAAAAAATGGTCCGCCGTTATTTGCCTGTGTCCATTCGTCATCGGCCAGTTCAAAAAGAACACACTGATCACCTGTAAAATCAAAATAAGAGACCAGTCTTTCAGCACCAGCCTCTAAATCGGAACCAATTTGACTTAAAGGTCTGGCCGAGAAGATCTGGTAATAATGCCCTTGGTAGAGGCTTGGGGCATCTTCGCGACTAACAAAAAACGGGCTAATAAAACCTACACCTGATATTTCGATATCATACTGTTTATTCCACTTTATGGTGAATAATATTTCGGTTATGGTTTGATCGGATTCGATTAAAAAATCTGGTTTTATTTTTATTTCTACGCTGTTTGCATTATCGGCCGCTTTAAAAATCCCGGCATCAATATTGCCATACTGGCTATCTTGCGTGGCCACTGTTTTTAGCAAAACAGGCATCAATAAAAAAAACAACAGCATTATATTATTTGGAGTCATTATGGTTTTGGTACTATTCAGTTATTAATTAATGGCATATGTATCCTATCCGTCAAGCTGGATGTGGCTTGCAGCTGAACCTTTCAAGAATCTAAAACCAACGGGTTAGCAGGGGGTTATTGCCTTATTATCCTTTTATGTTTCATCGAATTGTTTATCACCACCCTTACTATATAGATGCCGGGCTGGTACCCCGACAGATCAAAAGTATGCTTCTCTGTGGCAGCAAAAGATGCTTCATGGATCAGTTCACCCTTTAGTCCGAATACCATAACCTGCGCATCGGTGTTTTCGCCCGTGTAGAACAGGTCAATTGTAAACCGGTCTCGAGATGGGTTCGGATACACATTGAATGCAGTTCCCGACGCACCGGGAACAGGCATTTCTGTTGTTTCTGCAAATGGTTCAACGCTGTTAGCAAGGTCATCGCCAACAGCGAGCATGTTTTTCTCACTGCCCATCAACTCAACCGCACGGCAGAACGTGCAATTATCTGTGGTACCCATATATACGTATGAACCATGTTTGAGATGTGTGCCCGGCGGAATGGTGATGTTCTGTCCTGCAATGATATTCACTTCACTCCCCGCTTCGGCGGTATAGTCTTCTACGGTAACAGTTACTAATGCTTCGTAACAATGATAGCCCTCTTCGTCTGTGCCGGTTACCTCTGTATAATCA
>PWKN01000191.1 GCA_003559735.1 Bacteroidales bacterium
ATTGCGGGCAGCATTATATCTTTCAGGCTGGTGTCATCCTCTTTCATGATCACGGTCACCGAAATATCCTCATCCACCAGTTCGATATCGTCCTTAACAAGGGGATAGTCTGCATGGACAATGGTATAACTGTACTCACCGGGCTCAATATTTTCAAAGACATAATCACCGGTATCATTTTGCATTGTCCCAAGTACGGCTATGGCATCATGTACCGGTTCCCCGTTTTCATCCTGGACCAGGAAAGTAACCGTAAACAAGTTATACTCAAAATGGGCAATAATGGTGCGATTTTCTTCTCCCGCTATGAATTCGTATGTCTCATCCGTAGCGACGATGTTGTTCCCTTCTTTCCAGGAAAGGAACCGATAGCCTTCATTCGGGGACGCTGTCAGGCTCACTTCGGCGTCATGTTCAAAGTAGCCTCCGCCTCTGACGCTGCCATGGCCGGGGTTATATGGCCGTGCATCAACAATGATACCTGGAGGCAACGGGTCGAGGGGGGTCAGTTTCCACTGCACGTTTGGTCCTGCCCACTGCGGGTCAGTAGTCCCCACATGATAATTGTCCTGATGCCGTGCATGCAATTTTCTTCCGGTACCACTGTTCACAAGGAACCGCCACCCTGATCCGGCTTCCAGGCTTTCAACCTCCCATCGTGCATTCAGCATGTTACTGGATCGTGGCACCATCTTGATGCCCTTATCCGGGTGGTGCATCAGACGGACGTTTCCGGCAACATTTTCAATATAGTGTTGTCCTTCTGTGGCATGCACCAGTCGCCATTTTTGTGTATACGTTTCCCCGTCGGCGTTTTCAAGTACCGCCGTGCCGGCAGGCACCGAACAGGTGAGCCGGTTGCCTGAGGAACGGTGATCGATGGCGTAAGGAACATCCTGGTTTGCCTTAAACACACTCACCGTATCCGACCATTCTGAATATTCCGCACCGGTGTACAGCCTCAACCGATACATTGTTACCCCGACAAGTGTCTCAGTGTCTATAAATATATTCTGTTCAACATCTTCGAGGTCTGCAATCTGTATAAAATCATCCCCTTCGAAAGAGCGTTCAACCTGTAACCCCATGCTGCCTGCAACATTGTCAATCCATGTAATCTTCGTGCCGGCAGACACGATTTCTGCCTGCACCAGGCCCGGACGGGGTACCGGAATATACTCCATGATATATTCCTTACCGGGATTGTATGCAAAGCCGGCCTTGAAATCACGATATACCTGGCCTGCAGGGGTCAACTCGTTGTTAATGTACATTTTAAAGGGGTCGTCCATCCAGTGAAACACGGCATAGCGTTCCACAAAGCTGACGGTATCAAGCATGTGCAAAGCCTCTGCAAACCAGTCGGCGCTTTCCCCTGGATCGGGATGAGCTGTCCAGTTGGCCCCATTGTTAAACTCTTTGACCCATATGGCACGGCCGGTGCGTTCGTGCACCTGTCTCAGTCTGTTATAGAACTGGGCAGGTGTTTGTCCCCCCTGGTACCAATGCATTGCCACATAGTCAACCCTGTAGTTCAGCTCATCGGCCCGATCTAAAAACTCATACAACCAGTTTCGCCCTACGGCTGCATCTGAGGGAGCCGGGGAGCCGAGTCTCAATCCCGACTCCATAAGCCGCGGCCATTGCTCCAGCGCCTGCTCCACTGTCATGTCAGCCTGATCAGGCCTTTCCGGTTCATTGTGCCCAAGCAGATGGGTGGAGTTTTCAATGTTGTTGATGAGGTCAAAGCTTGGCCAATAGTAATTGTGGCGGATGGGCACGTACTCAAAGTTCAGACCAGAGCTGCCATTGGCATTCCAGTTATATTGCCAGGTATACTGCATCAGGTTCCAACTTTGCGAGGTCTCGCCCCCGCCCCAGCCTTTTTTACTTACATATTTCCAGGGAAAAACGCGGACGAAAGAAACACTGTTATCAAGCCCTTCCGGCATCTGAGGTACATGGAGGTCGGCATCCGCCGCGATAAACACCCTGCTATACCCATCACCCATCGCACCTTGTGCGAAAGTGGCCATATAACCTCTTTTCAGTGTAAAGGAGCTGATCTGGTTGTTCATGTCGCCAAGTTCAGATTCCCTGTAATAAACATACTGTTCCATCTGGATTGATGCTCCCCCGTAATAAGCCTCACCATAAACCATCAGAGGCAGAAAACCTGACGAATGCGGAATAATCGCTGTCCCATGCCGATACTGCTCAAAACGGACATTCTGTTCGGGAATGGCAGGCTCACCATTCACAAAGATTTGGCCTGCAAGATCATTGTTAACATATGAAGGCCAGATTTCGTGAAAGAAGATCCAGCTATCGTCCGACAAAATATTGAAAGTAGAGCCACTCACGGATGCAATTTCACCGGTTAAATGAAGTTCGGAGATTCCTTCCATGGTGACTTCATAATCCATCAGTTCGCCGAAGCTCGCGGTCTCATCCACAAGGTGCAGCACGTCCTGGCCCAGGAGGGTTCCTCCCGTTATGAAAGAAAGGACAACAAAAAGTGTTTTCCGCTTCATCGGGTAATTTATTTCCATCTTCATGCCAACAAAACTGGCTGATCATTTACTGGCCACTAACCGTAGTTGCCTGGAAATCGAAAATTTCTGATTCTGTTCTGGCATTCATCATG
This sequence comes from Bacteroidales bacterium, assembly GCA_003559735.1. Classification (GTDB taxonomy): domain Bacteria; phylum Bacteroidota; class Bacteroidia; order Bacteroidales; family UBA7960; genus PUPG01. Next base: position 2,648 of record PWKN01000191.1, read on the forward strand.
ATCTCCTTCATCCTTTCAGCAATTTCGGGGTGTTGCCGGGCAAGGTCGTTGGTTTCAGCCGGATCAGCACTCAGATCATACAATTCAACAGGAACGTCTCCCTGAAATACGTTATACCGGACAGCCTTCCAATTACCTTTTCTCACCGCCTGACGTCCATTGCGTTCATGAAATTCCCAATAGAGGTATTCATGTTGGTCCTGCATGTCACCCTTCCCTGTAAGCAGGGGAACCATTGAAATTCCGTCAATATCCTCCGGAACTGCAGCACCGGCAAGCTCTGTAAATGTAGGCAGCATATCCCAGAATGCAGACACATGTCCTGATCTGCTCCCTTTTGGTATCACACCAGGCCAGTATGCAGCAGTTGGCACCCGTATGCCTCCCTCATAGAGATCTCTCTTATAACCCCTGAAACCACCACGACTGTTAAAGAATTCAGGATCGTTGCCTCCCTCCTGATGCGGGCCGTTATCTGAGGTAAACATGATCAGCGTATTTTTCTCCAGACCGAGTTCCTCAACCTTGTCAATAATTTGTCCGACGTACATATCCAACCGTGCAACCATAGCCGCATAGGTTGCCCGGGGTTTTTGAACTGATGCATAAAGCAGGGGATCAAGGTCAGGGCCGTATTCGGCTCCTTTCCGGGTATTGATCCATGGCGTTTCCGGGTACCGCCCACGGTAACTGTCCCATATAGAATCCTCAGGAACGATCAGTTCTGCATGGGGGATCAGTGTGGGCACAAAAAGGAAGAAAGGATGATCCTTATTGTCTTTGATGAATTTCAGTGTTTTTTCCTGGATCACATCCGGGGCATACACTTCTTTATTGGTCCAGTCATTCCCCTCAAGAAAAACCTGTTGATCGTTATGCCACAGGTATGGTGGATAATACCTGTGCGCGATCCGTTGACAGTTGTATCCAAAAAATATATCAAACCCCTGATTATTAGGGTCGCCGGTTGTGCCAACAAAACCCAGACCCCACTTCCCAAAAGCTCCCGTTGCATATCCTGCGTCCTGCAATATATTAACCATACCTGGACGGTCATCGGGCAGCGGATGCTGGCCTTCCGGATATATTTCAATATTGCCCCTGATGGGTGTGTTGCCGGTATGTTCTCCCGTCATCAGCGATGACCTTGACGGAGCACTGACCGTACTCCCAGCATAATGGTCTGTCAGGAACATGCCATCAGCAAACAGTCTGTCGATGTTTGGCGTCTCAAATTTTTCCTGTCCGGTAAATCCCAGGTCACCATACCCAAGGTCATCGGCAAGTATATAAATGATATTGGGTTGTTCAGGTATCATCGCCTGCCTGTCCTGGCCATCGCATCCGGCTACCAAAACAATTGCTGATGCTATGGTTCCTCCCGGTATTGCACCGGATATTCTTAGTCGCATTTTCATTTTTTATGGTTTTAATTGATTACAGATATCTCCTTGCACCTTAAAAACCAGGTGCAACCAACAAGGTACGATTAAGGAAAAAGTATTACCACTGTTCAAAACGAAGGTCAAGTTCAGGGTCTTGCCGCTGAATTAGGGTATCGAGAACGTGAAAGCGCGCATCCCCTTTCATGAAAGAATAATCGAGCGTAAAGGTGTTGTTTTCGTAACTATACGATGCGGTGCTTTCGAGCAGTTCCACATCATCGTCGAACGACACAACGGACACCTCCTGGTTCTCGTCAACAGTTATTTCGAGAAGGTTTCTCGGACTGGTTGCAGCGATGTCGGCAGTTGTTGTTGTTTTTACTATGTTCGCCGCTTGTGTTTCAAGGTACCAGACATCGCTTTTGTTTAAGCTCATATTGGTAAATGAAATAGTATCTATGTGATTATCCTGGCTGTCGAGTTCGTATTGCACACCTCTCCGGTAATAAAATCCGCTATACTGGCTGATATACTTAACCACCACTATAGTGTAATCTTTTACTTGCGTATCATCTTCTCCATCGAGAATCCTGTCAGCAGAGGTTTCGACGATCCGCAGCGGAAATGCATACGTATTGTTCAGGGCATCCGGGTCTGATGTGAACAAGCTGTGATTAATTGACACAACCACCTCACCAATCACATCGCCCGGGTATACAACAAAGGTATCATCATTGCTCAGGGAATAATAATTACCGGGCATTTGAACGAACTGGTTGTCACCAACAATTGTGGTGTCTTCCAGCAATTCCGGTTCAAAACGATACCTGACCCATTCTTCGTTTTTGTTTTCTCTTACACCGGCCAGTACAACGCCCAGTTTGAATTCCATATCAGCATCCCTTGCGACCAGGGTCCTCAATGGCTTTTGTGCTCCAAAATATACGGTGGGAATATGGTCAAATATATAATCTTCATATTTTTCACAAGATACAAACAGTGCAAAACACAAGATTGTTAAGCAGATTTTTTTGAAAGCGTTCATATGTAATTTTTTTTAATATTACGGGCCGCATGGAGCGACGATTCGTTTCGTTGATAGTTATGTCAGCAGACTGTTAGTGAATATTTCTGGGTAAGGATATTGCTGTTTTATGCTTACCTGCCTGACCAACCTTTGTTATCTCTTAGGTTTGGGTTTTTAATCAGTTCTTCGAGGGGTATCGGTGCATAATAGTATTTCGGGTCGCTCAGTTTTCGTTCTTCAACAATGACAGGCGCACTATTCGGATCGGTACCCTCATAGACAAATCCACTGGTTGTCTTTCTCACCACACAGCCCCTGACTGGTTCATCGAGAGGCAGCAGCCATCTTCTCATATCGAAATACCGCATGTTTTCAAACGCAAATTCAATACGTCTTTCATTCTGAATCACTTTTCTAAACCTTTCTGTGTTGGTCGATTCAATGGTTGCATATATATCGGGATCAAAACCGATATTCTGCATCCTGATATTGCTGATGATATCGAGCGCAGACCGATCGCCAGCTTCCTGCATACGGTTCCTTGGTCCGACGGCCTCATTGAGTGCTTCAGCAAGGTTAAAATAGACTTCGCTGCGCCTCAGCAGCGCATGCATATGCCTGTCGTTAACCGGTTGGATGGGATTAAGCATATCAGGTTCGGCCGACAACCATTTTCTCAGGTAATAACCTGTCCGTGTATTCCGGTGGTCATATCCCGGGGCATCACGGCCATCCCTGTCATTGACATCATCATAATAAATCTCTAATGGTCTGTTGTCAAAATTTTTCCCGTTATAATATACTGTAAGGCCGAGCCGCGGATCCCTGTTCGCATACGGGTCTTGCGGGTCATATATTGATTGTGGATGATCTATTGGATAGCCATTGATGTCGGGAAAAGCATCTACAAGGTTTTGAGAAGGATTGGCTCTCCCCTGTCCGTTAAAATATGGCGGATAATTCCGGCTTTCCATGTGGTTATTTTGGAAATGCCGGCGAAAAATAAATTCTGAAGGCGTATTTGAAGGATTGAAGTGGGCTTCTGAAAGGGGTGTATAGTTGCCCAGCTGACCTTCTGCGATGGCCTTATAAGAAGTAATGGCAGCCCGTTCCCATTTGCGCTGGATTGAGTCGGGTGACACAGATCCATCCTGCGGTTGAAAAGCCGGACTTGCTGCGTAGGTGTGGACTCTTGACATCAGTGCCCATGCGGCTTTTTGAGTGGCCCGGCCAAAATGCGAAGCCCCTGTTACTGCATCACCTCCCGAATAGGCAAGCGGCAGATTTACGATAGCCGAATCAAGATCTCTCGTGATTTGTTGCACACATTCCTCATATGAATTCCTGGGCAGCATCTCCAGTTCCTCATAAGTATCACCGGGATGTGTACCGGTGATAATGACATAGCCCAGTGCCTGTCCGTCTTCCGCAATACCTCCGTACAACCTCAGCAACTCCATACCCCACCAGGCCCTGAGGAAATAAGCCTCCCCCCTTAAACGCTGCTTGTATCGTTCGTTGAGCAGTGAGTCGGACAGACTGTATGCAATATTCTCATTAAGTCCATTCTCGAGGAAGAGATGAATGTTGAGAAATTCGTCGTATGCAGTGCTCCAGTTACCAATAGGATAATTGTCGTTGCTGATTCCGCCAAAACCCATAGCGTAGAGACCAGAATTATAATCATTGGTGACAGCATCGCTGGTAGCCACATCAAGAAAGTTGTTCCCATCCCAGTGATCCCACTGGGTCATCAGGCTGTTGTAAGAGTTCATCAGGACCCCTTCAGCCTTACCTGGAATACTCCAGGTATGTTCATCACCATAATGATTATCCGGCCTTGTTTCCAACATATCATCACAGGCTGCAAATAAAAAGGTGAATAAAAAGAGCGGAATGATTATCTGTAATTTCATAACAATATAGGTTATTATATCATTGCTGGTTCCCAGGGTGTTTTATTTAAAATGATCGTTTTGCATTATAATCAGAAAGACACGGATATACCGGCCGACACGAATGAGAGGACCGGATAATTATCCAGTCCTGAGTTCATTGTTTCCGGATCAAGTTTGCTTAGTTTCGATACCACCAACAGGTTATTACCGCGCAGGTGTACTTTTATCTTACGGGGTACCGCATCGATGGCTGTGTTGCGAAATGTATAACTAAGCTCAACGTTTTTCAGACGAAAGAAGCTCGTGTTTTCGAGCCAGAAATCAGAGTTCCGGAAGTTGTTGCTGCCACTTGTTGTGGTTAGCCTGGGATAGGTTCCCCCGGGATTGTTTTCCGGATGATAACGGTCAAGTGTTATCACCGAATACTTGTCATCCTGACTGTTCCAGTAGTATCCGTTGTTGAGCCAGCTGCTTTTGCCCAGCTGGGCCGTCCCAAGCACATACAGTCCCCACCCTTGATAATTCAGGTGAAAGTCGAGTCCGATAATATGTCGCGGAAAGCTGTTCCCCAGCATTTCCCTGTCGTTGTCATCAACCATGCCGTCATTGTTCAGATCAGCGTAGGCAATGTCTCCGATTCCATATGGACCGAAGGTTTGATGCGGATGTCCATCCATATCAACATCCCTTCCAAACAGTCCCAGCGACACGTACCCCATCATGGCATCTGAGGGCAATCCGACTGTGCGCCTGTATTCATCAGGGAACAGCACTTCATTTGTCCGCATAACTTCATTTTCAGAATAGAGGTAATTTGCACCAAATCCATAATTCAGGTCGTTTCTCCTGTCGTTCCACCGGACCTGCATTTCAAGGCCCTGGTTGTGAATTTCTCCCCAGTTGAAATGCATAAATCGTGATCCATATATGTCGGGGATCTGTGAACTTAAAAAGTGAATTATATCGTACCGGTATTCATCGAAGACATTCATCTCAAACCATAACCGGTGGTCAAATGCGATGAGTTCAATCCCCAGGTTGACCTCCCTTGATTTTTCCCATTCAAGATCCGGATTGCCCCGCATGCTGTAGTGCACCCGTTCCTGCCAGGTACCAGCAGGGTCGCCAAAACTGACGGAGCTCATATTCTGCCAGCTGTCGCGCCATAGCCAATGGTCAGTGGCCCCGTCATACCCAAGCACACCTCCACTTGCCTTCATCTTCATATAGTTAATTGCCGGAATGTCGAAAAAGTCCTCGTCTGATAAGATCCAGGCCACTCCAGCCGCCGGAAAGGCATTGAAACGGTTTCCACTGACAAACTTGTTGCTGCCCATATAAGCAAGTGTAAATTCTCCGATGTACCTGTTTTTATAGGCATAAACAGTTCTGAAAACGGCATTTGTATATTCAAGGTGCTGTGTCACCCAATGTCCGGTCTGCTCATTCAGGGCATACATAAATCCAAGGTCGGCATTAACAAAATGGTCATTCTGTCCGCGTCTGTAGTTTACCGATCCTGAAAATCCGGTATTCCTAAGGTTCGCATCGTTTCCAAGTCTCAGCTGGGGATCGTAGTTTTCCCTTTGTGCCATTTGAAATGCCAGCGAGTCAGCACCATTTTCGTCTGCCACCACACGCATTGTATACAATGAAGGTTGGTTGGTCAGGTTTTCGGCACCGAAAAAATAGTTATCGAAGGTAACAAAGGCTTTAGCAGAAAGACCTTCAACCCATGGCTCAAAATTGAAATCCAGTCCGAAGTTTGTTTGTCCGCTAAAATACTGGTTCTTAAAATAACCGCTATACTTCAGATCTCCATAGAGATTGCTGCCTCTGTGAAAGCTGGCACCCAGGGCCGGATTGCCAAGGGTGTCGGGAGGCAGGAATTCCGGGCCAATAATAAAGGGATATTCATTGGGTCTGTGGGTGCTGAGTGCCTGAAAGAATTGAGCGTGGTCAATTGATGCCCTTTCCATCACTTCAAAACGTCCGGCGAGGTCCATATATGCCGAGACCATGTCACTGATCTGCAGGTCAAGGTTCCCCCTGACGTTGATCCTGTCATTTTGTGGCAGGCTTCCTACATTCTCCAGTCCTCTTGAACCGGTATAACCCAGGATCAGAAAGTAGCTTGCATTGTCGCCCCCACCACTAAACGCTCCTGATATCCTTGAATAATTGCTGTGGTTTCTTAAAAAATAATCATAATAGTCGGCATTGGGGTACCGTATATCATTTTCGCCTGTGCTTAGCCTGTATCCATCCAGGTCACTTTCGGAGTAGAGCGGGGTTAACCCGTCATTCATACGCGCTTCATTATAGAGGCGTGCATACTGATAGGCATCAAGGAATTCGGGATATGCCGATGGCAATCCGAAGCCATAATCCACATTAAAATTCATGGAACGACTGTGCTGATCGCCCCTTCTCGTAGTTATCATCAGCACACCATTTGCTGCTCGTGGTCCATGCAGGATCTTTGTTGTAGGGTCTTTCAGCAGCTCAATTGACTCTATCTCGTCAGCCATCAGATGGTCTATGGGTCGTTCAATACCATCAACCACTGTGATCACCTGATTGCTGTTATCCCTTCCCAGGCCTCTGATATACAATGAAGCCGGATTGTTGGACATGCCGCCGGCATTCATCACAGCAACCAGTCCGAGTCCGTGACCCTGCAATGTGTTAGACAGCAATGGTTCGGGTGAGCTGAGAAGCTTTTCTCCGCTGACCGAACTAACGGCCCCGGTCATATATCGTCTTGGAGTGTTTAGCTGCATGGGCAGCTGCACCATGTCCGGATCTTCAACAGTGACCTGTAATTCATCCACGCTGCCTTCATCAGTCGTCTTCGCCATACCTGAAGTCACGTTGAGCAGCATACTCAAACCGATGATCAGTGGTAAGAAATAAAAATATTGTCTGTAATATGGGTTCATTGTCATAAGGATTTGCAATAAGTCTTTATAATGGGTTACCATCCGGGATTTTGTCTGAAATTTCCTAACTGATCGGTATGGTCGGCAGCCACAGGATACCAGTAGTGTCGGCGGTTGAAGACCCTGACCTGTGTCTGCAGGGGTATTTTCGTATACTCAAATTGTTTTAGCGACACATCGGATTCATCAGGTGTAAGGTCTCTGAGCTGCATTCCCTTGATTGGGTGCGGGTCTTCGAACAATTCCTCAGCGATCATCCAACGGCGTATGTCGAACCAACGGTGAAATTCAAAACTCAGCTCCACGGCCCTTTCATTTCTGATCCGCTCCCTGAGTTCAACCTTCGAACCGGCGAATTCGTCAAGTACCGGAGGCATTCCCACACGTGCACGGATTCTGTTCACCGCATCCAGGGCTGTCATCCCATACCCCATTGGATCGGAATTTGGTCCGAATGCTTCATTCATCGCTTCGGCATAGTCGAGATAAACCTGTGTGGTCCGGATAAAAATGCAGCTGTAATTATAGAGATTATATCCAGGCTTATTCCATCCTTTGGCTTCAGGCGGGGAGAACTTAATGATAAAATACCCTGTCGGCACTCCGCGTGTCCAGTCGGATGCCCAGTCTCTCCCCCCCTGCCAGGGTTCGAGAAAAATCGGGTTCCCATCAGAATCAAGGCCATATGACCATCCCGGAGGGAGAATATTATTATAAAACCTGGGATCTCTGTTGACATAGGGGTTCTGGTCATTATATCCGGAATTGGGATGGCTGATCGGATACGCCTTACCGTTCGCCGGGTTGATGATCTCATGCATATCAACAAGGTTCTGCGAAGGGGTTGTAACAGCCCATCCCCAGTTTCCTGGCCTGTCTGACCATCTGCTGTTCTGAAAATGGATGGAGATGTCCACATCCCGGTCAACATTGGTCCTGTTCAGGTACCAGAGTCCCTCTTTGCTAACATAGTGCGGGTAATGGTAAAAGATATGGCGGTAGAGCGAATCCCTCAGCTCACCTGTGGCTCCTTCACCTGCCAGCTGCCGGGAGGGCATTTGTGTTTCAATATACTGAATGGTCTGATGGGCATATTCGGCAGCCGCCTCGCTCCATTGCTGATCATAATCATCATACTGGTTAAGGTTGTTTACATCATTTCTCATCAGCGGACTGGCGGCATATAATGCGGCCATGGACTTCAGTGATATGGCGGCCACTTTGGCAGGCCGGCCTTTCTTGGCTGCCGGCCATTCGTCAGGCAGCAGTTCGATCGCCTGGTCAAGACCTTCTATCAGCCACTCTGTAGATTCCTGATAATGCAGACGCTCCATATCCATGGGATCGTCCGGATTGTATGCCCTGTCGAATACAGGCATCCCACCCCAGCGCCTGATGATCTCAAAGTAGAACCACGAGCGAAAAAAATACGCCTGCCCCATCAGTTTGTCTTTTTGTTCCTGGGTAAGTTGCGACTCCGGCACCTTGTCCAGGATGGTGTTGGCCACCCTGATACCCGCAAAAGAGCTGGGTATCACCCGGCCTTCAGTGCCTCCAATACCAGCCTCTGTATAACCAACCTCCATGGCATTGGGTTGCCGGTACCAGTCGCCGGTATTGATGACATTATGTACAAAATTGAACCGGTATGTCTGCCCGGCCTCATCCGACATGGCAGATACATGGGCCCTTTGTGCTCTCTGTCGGTTCCAGTGCGTATGATCATTCAGCAACGGGAAACACCTGTCGAGATAACCACGGGTCGATTCATAGTTGTCGAAAACCACATCCTCAGTCATCCCCAGCTCGGGCGAAAGGTCAAGATATCTCTCACAACCGGCAACCAATACAAACAGGCATCCCGTTACGAGTATCTTAAAATGCTTTTTACTTTTCATAATAATATTGGATGTTATACTGTTTTAAAACGATGCCCTGAAACCCATATTAAATCTCCTGACAAGCGGATAAAATCCGGCTCCGGCCGATTCCGGATCAATTCTTCCGTCCAGGTCTGTCCATGTCAGTAAGTTGTTGCCATTGGTATAGATCTGCAACCGGCTCAGGCCCAATCGCTCCGGATTGGTGAAAGAATAACTCACTTCAAACACCTTTAACCGGAGATAAGAAGCATCCTGATAGCCATAAGCACTTGTTGTCTGGCTATAGCCGGCAATTGCGCTGGATGCATGAAGTGCCGGTTTAAGGGCATGATCAGCTGTTTCATTCGTCCACCGGCCTGTAACATACGGACCTGCCTTGAATATTCCGCGATCCGCATTATGCAGGTCCCACAACAACCGGCTGTCAACATTTTTAGAAAGGTCAGACACCGCATAGAACATCATGTTCACATCAAACGCCCCATATCCGAATGCAATGGTAAGGCTGTAAGTATTGAGCGGGTAGTTCACATTGGCCATAACCACCCTGTCGTTGTCGTCGATAACCCCATCGCCGTTGTAGTCAATAAACATAAAGTCACCGGGAACAAGTCCGCCTTGAAGTGACGTATTGTTGGGTACCGCGTAATTAAATATGTCATCCAGACTTTCATAATAGCCATGAACCTCGAGACGAGATTGCCACCCGATGGGTTTGCCGGCATGTTTCAGGTATTCCTCCATGTTAACCCCATCGCCTCTGAACACAATCCTGTTTTCATTGAATGCCATACCAAGGGCAACCCTGTATCTGAAATTACGACCAATACGGTCCCTCCAGTCCACCTCAATCTCAGCACCCTGGTTTTTCGTTTCACCAACATTGCCAGATGCTTCGGCAATTCCAAGCCATAGTGGTGACCAGACATTCATGAGGATACCGGAGCGTTCTTCCCTGAAGAAGTCGATCTCAATATCCAGTTTTTGGAACAATCCGATATTGAAGCCAAGATTTTGTTTTGCTGATGTTTCCCATGTAGCATTGGGATTGGCAGCCCCCCCTTCGGTAAAAAGCGGTCCGTACCACGAAGGGGTCTGGAACCCCAGTGAAACGCCGCCACCGGTATTGTAGGACTGGATGTATGCAAACCTCCTGGCGCCCCTGTCAACGCCAGACGTCCCATACGATAAACGCACCCTGAGGTTATCCAGGAAGTGGCCGAACCTTTCTTTAACAAAGGGTTCTTCCGAAACACGCCATCCAACACTCGCCGAGGGGAAGAAGCCATAGCGCAATCCGGGAGCAAATTTTTCAGATCCGTTATATGCCGCATTAAACTCAAACAGGTATCTTTCATTCCAGTTGTATGTCAGCCGGCCAACCCAATCCTCTCTTCTTTCGGGAATCTTGATCAGGAAATTGGACCATCCTTCGAGTCCTTCATCGGCAGTTCTGCTGAACAAGCCAAGTGCGGTGACATTATGGAAGCCAAAGCTGCGGGCATAATTTAAAGCCACCTCATAATAAAAATACCGGCCAAACCCGCCGCTCATGATGTTGTCATAGGACGCAGAAGGTGGTGGATTGTGTGATTCGCTACCAGGCCACCGTCTTTCATCAACCAAATCATAGCTGCCGTCCGGATTGGGATTAATCAGGTCAAATGCACGGCTAAAGGAAACCGGAAACTGTTCGCCGAAGTTCCCTGCTCCGTACTTTTGGATTTGCGATTGATGTGCAGCAGTGGCATTAAACGAAATGGTTCCGTTTAGCTCCAGCCCTTCTGTTATAAACCCCAGGTCCTGGTTTAACTTTAAATCGCCAAATCCCCTGTATGTTCGAAATATTCGTTGTCCGCCAAGGTTGAACGCTGTATACAGGTTTGACCTGAAATCACCATCAGGACCAACGGCCCATTCGCCGTCAGACCATTGTACAGGAAACTCATTCTGTCCGGATAAGAATATTTGTTGAAAAAACTGCTGCTCACCCCATCCGCTGCCATCTACACGATAGCCTGTCTGGTTTCTGTAAGAAACCATGCCTGAAAGGTTTAATGAAATTTCCGTTGTTGGCGTAATGCTAAAGTCAAAATTCGAACGAAAGTTATAGCGTTCAAATTTAAAAGAGGGATCATAAAAATCGGCCGGCGTCGTATTAAAGATATCGCCATCGTTGAGATAGCTCAGCGATGCAAAGTACCTTAAAAAATCTGTTCCTCCCCTGACATTGATATTAAAACGGTATTGGTGACCAAAGTCGCTCACCATCTTATCCCACCAGTCGACATGTGGAAAATAGTCGTTGTATGGGCCTGCCTGGTGGATGTTTTCCCGCCAGACACCGATAAGCGCATCGGGTATCTGGTCATTCCACCGCTGACTGTTGGCAAGAGATTCGTTCCGCATCTCCATGGCAGTAACATAGTCAGCAAACTCAGGTCCGGCGGTAGGCATTTTCAGTCCAAGGTTGGTCGAGAAGCTGATGGCTGGCGGTGCTACAGTACCGCGTTTGGTAGTGATGAGGATCACCCCGTTGGCACCTTTTACTCCAAACACAGCCGTCGCAGAAGCATCTTTCAGCACAGACACGTTTTCAATTTCATTGGGGTCGACATCATTCATATCCCTTTCAATACCATCAACCAGCACCAATGGTTCTGTATTTTGCCAGGACGCCCTTCCCCTGATAAAGAGCTCAGCCTGGTCTTCACCAGGTTTTCCCGATGAGGTGATGGCGGTAATGCCAGGAAGCATACCCTGCAGTGCTTGTGATATATTTGAAACATCGCCCACCTGCAGCAGCTCATCACCTGTCGTTTGTGCAATGGAGGCAACCATCGAAGCCCTTGTCTGTACTCCGTAGCCCACCACGACCACATCATCCAGAACAATGGCAGATGTCTGCATGGTAACGCTGATAAGGCTCCGGCCATCCACGGGAACCTCCAGGTCCTGGAAGCCCACGAATGTAAACCTAAGCGTGTCATCAGGATGAACACCAAGTGAATAGTCGCCATCAATACCGGTGGTGGTTCCAATCGTGGTACCTTTAATGACTACTGTGACTCCCGGAAGAGGAAGCCTTTCATCATCAACCACGGTACCAGATACAGTGTGCCTGTCGGCCAGGGCCGGGGAGGCCAATAGCAGCAACAGTAATAGGAATAACAATGTTGGCCTTCGCATAATATTTATTTTATGGTAGAACATGTATGTTTTTAAATGCAGATATAGCGAGTGCACGGGGTGCCAGCAAGTAAAAACCGATAACTGATTCGTGTTTGGTTTCAAAAGTAGTCTCAGGAACCTGGAATCGATGGTAATTTTATTTCAAATAATGGAAAATTGTTTTCAAAGGGAATAAAGCCAGATGCTTCATGGTTAATTTTCAACCTTTCTTTTTTTTCATCGACAAACACCAGCAAGTGAATAAGCGTGTAAAAGACAGGAAGGGTCAGGCTAAGTTTCTGTATTCTGTTCCTTATACTCTGAAGGCGATATGCCATATGTCTTTTTAAAACATTTTCCGAAATAGCTCAGGTCATTGAATCCAATGCTGTATGCAACTTCAGAAACGGAATAACACCCTTTTGCCAGCAGATCGGCAGAATATTTTATCCTGATGTTTTTTATCAGCTCATTGGGTGTCATCCCCAAAAGCTTGTTGAATTTCCTGTACAACATTGAGTTGCTTGTCGACATCTCCGTGGTCAGCATCTGGACATTAAATTCAGGATTTTCTATGTTTTCCTCAATGATCATTGTAGCCCTTTTGATATACTTTTCGTCCAATGGCGGTATGTTGATCTCGGACAACTCCGGGGCAAAAATACACCTCCGCCTGTAAAACTCCTTAAGACCTTCGCGGGCATCAACGATTCCATTGATACGGGCAAGCAGCAGTTGAAGATTCACCGGCTTGGTAAGATAAGAATCTGCACCGGATGTGTACCCTTCGGTCTGACTGACATCATCTGTTCTGGCTGTGAGCAGCACAACAGGAATATGAGATGTTTCAAAATTTGTTTTAATGTTTTCACACAGCTCAAAACCATCCATCCTTGGCATGATCACATCGCTGACAATAATATCGGGCGACAAATATCTTGCCATCTCCATCGCCACAACCCCGTCTTCGGCCTCATCCACATGGTAATGGCACGATAAAAAATCATGCAGTTCTTTACGTAAGTCGTCATTGTCTTCAACCAGCAAAAGTGTTTTGGTATTATACGCGGGAGATGCTGGCAACGTCTTGTCCCCTGCTCCTTCTGCATAATCAGACATATCCCCAACCACAGGTTCCCCGTCACTATCCGGCTGGACATTCTCGTCCAGTGCAGGCTGGACAGATATCTCATCCGTTGAATAATAACATTTTTCAATAGGTACTTCTACAATGAATTTAGTACCCACGTCCTGATGACTTTTCACCTCTATATAGCCTTTATGAATATTGGTCAAACTTTTCACCAGATCAAGGCCGATCCCAATCCCGGGCAACGACTGGTTTTCATTCACCCGTGTGAACCGTTCAAATATCTCTTCGATGTCCTTGTCGCAGATCCCACATCCTGTATCCTGCACGGTTATTACCACCCATCTGATGTTCCCCCTGTACTTCAAACTGCATTGCATCAGTATGCCGCCACTTTCAGTGAATTTGAACGCATTGGAAAGCAGGTTCTGAACAATCACCTCAACTTTATCGTGGTCAAAGAATCCTGGAATGCTGTCCTCATCACAATAAAATGCAAACTGAAGGTTCTTTTTCTTCGCAATTGGCAGGAACCCCTTGTGAATTCCATATATAAACTGCCTGATATCTGCTTCCCGCACTTTCAGCTTCATATGACCGGCATCAATTTTTTTCATGATCATTAGCTGATCTATCAGGCGTTTTAGTTTGTTTACATTCTTCTTCAGTGTCCCGGCAATATCTCCAGTCAGTCCGTTTTTTGACAATTTATTGTCGATGATACAGTTTAGTATGGAAAGCGGTGTCAGCAGCTCATGTGACACATTGGCGAAGGAACGCATTTTCAGCTGATGTATCTGCTCCAGTTTCATTTGTTCATATTTCTCCAGTTGCAGTTGCTGCCGAACCTTTGTACGATATATGGCAAGGCGGATCAACCCGTAAACAATCAGTGAGAAAATAACAAAATAGATAAAGATTGCCAGATTAGAAGCCATCAAAGCAGGTTTCACCAGGATATCGATATGTCTTTCGTCTGCACTCCAAAACCCGTTTGAATTTGCAGCCCTTATTTTAAGCGTATAACGGCCCCTGGGCAGGTTGGTATATACCGCCTGCCTGTTTGATGCATCCCTGTAGTTCCACTCATGGTCAAATCCCTCAAGCTTGTAGGCAAAACGGTTATTGTCAGAATCTTTGTATGACAAGAGGGTAAAATGGACAGCGAGCACTTTATCTTTGTTTGTCAGCACAAGAGGGTTATTATCATCATGACAATACCTGACAGATTCGTTTCCCAGTTTAATGTCTGTAACGGCTACCTCAGCCTTTGCCATTTCAGGAAGTGGTGAGCCAGGAAAGAAACCGTTGAAGCCCTGATACCCACCTGCATAGAACCGGGCATCGGATGTCTTCAGTTCAGCCCCGCGAATGAAAATATTTCCCTGCAGTCCGTCTGCCGTAGTAAAGTAAACAAACCGGGGGTTGTCAATGTCAGTCACATCCATTTTTGTCATCCCTCTGTTGGTGGTTAACCATATCATACGCTGGTTGTCCTGTAACATACCTACCACATGATCTGCAATGAGCTTGTCTGCCGATGAAAACGAAATAAATTGTTTTTCAACACGATCATAATATGACAGTCCCCCACCCCCTTCCGTTCCAATCCATATACGTCCGGCGTGGTCTTCCAGGATGGCATTGATCCTGTTACTCGACAAGCCTGCCGTTTCTGTTTCATTTGCATGGAAACGTCTGAATTTCATATCTCTGCCTGGGAAAGTGCTTTCAAACCAGTTCAGTCCATTATTCAATGTGCCTATCCAGAAATACCCCTTTGAATCTTGTATGATCGAAGTAATATGATTTCCACTTATTGATTGTTCATCGGTGGGATCGTGCGCATAATGCAACATATCATACGCCGGACCATCTGGGCCATCTGTTGGCGTGAATATATACAACCCCTGATCTGTACCTGCCCACATGTTGTTGTCAACATCCAGCATAAGGGTATACACTTTTCTGACATTAAAACCCTGGAACCATTGACGCATATTGACCATGGATTCCGTCTTATGGTCCATGATCCAGACACCATTATACCGCGTACCCATCCAAACCCGTCCTAAATGGTCTCTTTCAAATGCGTAAGCAGTATTGATGATCGGCAGATCAGCATAGAAGGGAGCCTCTCTGTAAGGGACAAACGTTTCTGATACAATGTCATACAGATAGAAGCCTTCTGATTTGATCCCCACATAAAGGGTGTCCTGACATTTTTCAAACAGGCTGAAGACGGCGGTTTCCTCAAAAATATTGGAAGTCGAATGAGGCACAGTATGTTTGAAAAACTGGTGCCGGTTAACATTTACTTTATGAACGCCACTACCCCGGGTACCCATCCACATTAACCCTTCGCGGTCTGTGTATATCCTGGATATCTGACTGTTCCGGGGTGCATACCTGCTCTGACTGTCGGCAGGAATAAGAAAAGGATCCATGATGTTCCCGGCCCTGAAAACAGCTGCTCCGTTATTGGTACCCACCCAAATATTTCCCTGACGGTCCTGGTCAATACTGAACACGATATGTCCGGAATATGTTTTCAACCCTGATGTATAATAATCATGATGAATATAAGGGTGTCTAATGATATCAAAACCCTTTTCGACTGAACCATCAAGGATAAACAGACCGTGTTCCCAGCTACCTACCCACAAGCGGCCCTCACGGTCATCAAGGATGGCAGTTACAGGCATGTGTGCAGCTTTATCAGACCAGGGTAGTTCAACCGGCACAAAATCATCATTTTCCTGTTCATAATAAAACAACCCGTTATTCCAGCTGCCAATCCATAACAAACCATTACTGTCCTTGTAGATCGTCCTGATGTTGACGAGCGATGACATATGGCTGTGAAGGATTCTGTAGATAATCAATTCGCCGCCGGGGGTGATGCGCAGCAACCCATAGTTGTCTGTCCCTATCCATACATTGTCTGATTCATCAATATACAATGCACGGATCAGGTTCGTCGGCAAACGCGGATCCCCTTGGTTCACAGACAGATGACTAAAGCTTTCTGCGGAAGGATCAAAAATGCTGATGCCCTGGTTGTTTGTTCCAATCCACAAGCGACCATCACTGTCCTCGGCCATACACATCAGGTCATTGTCTATCAATGAATTGGGATTGCTGTAGTCCTTTCTGAATGTCCTGAAACCGTATCCGTCGTACCGGTTCAATCCATCTTCTGTACAAAACCACATAAACCCCTTACTGTCTTGCACTATATCAAGAATCACATCTGAAGACAAGCCATGGTAATTGGTCAGATGCTCAAAATAATACTGACTGCTGTTACTGGC
>PWKN01000027.1 GCA_003559735.1 Bacteroidales bacterium
CAGCCGTTATCGAAGCAGCCAATGAGAACGATGCCATCCGTATTGCCAATGACACGGTTTTCGGACTGGGAGCTGCAGTTTTTACAAAGGATGAAAAACGTGGACAAATAATTGCTGAAGAGCTGCTGAACGCAGGATGCTGCTTCGTAAATGCACCGGTACAATCAGACCCCCGCCTGCCATTTGGCGGCATAGGCGACAGCGGCTATGGCAGGGAATTGTCTTATGCGGGCATCCGTGAGTTTACAAACATTAAAACCGTGTACGTTGGGTAAACAAAACATCCTTTTCTCAGGCAAAGAATCAGTAAACAGGAAAGCAAAACAGATCAGTGATCCCTCATGCACCTGACAGCAGCACCCGCCCCCACCGGGTAATCTGTTATGTATACATCACCCAGCCCGGCACTCATCCTCGTTAGCCACGCTGCCGATGAGGAGACCTCAGACGATGACCACCAGGCACCCTCGCGACCAATACGGTTAAAAACACCATCAGATGTGTACATCCCACCGGGTAGTGCAGAAAACCCATAATCATCAGTTCCAAAACGCCTGGGATCAAAATCCCACCGCGGATGTGTGGATTTATCACAGTCACCACCCAAAGGTGAATCTACCTGGCGGCACGATTTCAAACTGCTTGCTACATTACCGGCCGAAACACCGTCATCATGCTCAATGAGATAATCAACCAAAGCCCTCCAGTCGCCTTCACCAGGCATCCGCCAGCCATCCGGACACAATCCCCTGCTGTCGTTGACAGCATGCCAGTTATATAATAATCCATAAGCAGCGACCATTTCCTCATCAGAACCAATGCCTGCCAGATCACCTTCCAAATACCCGCCATCATGCGGATAGACACCATAAGCCCCTTCGGTTGCGCCGGGGACGGTCAGACTACCCAATTGTCCCGAAACAGGAGATCCGTCAGCATATACGGTGGTTCGAAGGTTTTCAGCAAACCACTCCTGTTGACCAATGACCACAGTGGGGTAATAATTTCCGTCACCATCGGCAACACCCTCAGGATCGGGAGCATCATCACCACACCCCATCAATCCGGTCAGCAATATACCTGCAACCAATCGATAAAGAAAAACTGTTGGGATACGACGTACCATACTTTCCCAATTCGATTACCACCTGCCGGGAGTAACCGTAAACAATCCACAAACCTCGTGCATGTAACGAAAATAATAAAACAGCTTGTGATTCAACTCTTTCCCGTAGTCAATTTTCGGATCGTAGTCAATGTATACACCTGGCCTGCAATCCCCACTTGAACTCTGGTACAGGTAGTTCCACTGACTTACCAGCTGGATGTTCCAGGTGGTAAGATAGGAATCGCTGTAAAACCATTCGGGCTGACGCACGCGGTTAAACCAGTTGTGAAACCCCGGATCAAAAATAACCAGCTCATACTCGATGGTATCATTATCAGCTCTTGCATCTGTCTCAAAGGTTAGCGTATCACCAGGAATGTCAAATCCGTTGTTTGAGAATGCCGAACCACAGAAAAAGAAAAGCACTCCGGTCAGTACCATGAAAATCAAAAGGCGGTTCATGTTATCCTCCTTTCTTTAATTTGTATAAACAGGCAAACACCTGTTATTTCTATGCATTAACAGATATCTCAACAATCATGCCGAAAAAACCAGCATCACCGTAAAATACAAGGTGTCGAAAAAGCCGTCTGCACAACATTGCAGTCCTTTGGCTGCTTTTTATGCCAATACAGGCTAATTGCAGTGCTTATTGATGAGGTCATAAGCATCATGGTAGCCGTAATTCCCGGCCCGGCTCCAGTCCCAGCAGGCATTGTCAGTATCTGATATGGCAAAATGGGCATTCCCCCGGGTCATATAGGCTTTTGCATACTCAGATTGCATGTCAATTGATGTGGAGAAGTCTTCAATAGCCCCCCTGTAATCACCGAGTTTGTATTTAACTGTGCCCCTGTTATAATAAGTGACCGCCATTGGCTTTATCTCAACAGCCCTGCTGTAATCGGCAATGGCCTCCCTGTATAATTCCAGACCTTTCCTGGCATTGCCACGGTTGTTGTATGCCACGGCGTTGCCCGGATTAATATCAATTGCGTTCGTGTAATCAATGATCGCTCCCTCAAAATCGCCACGGGAATACTTATCGTCCCCCCTTCTGACATGTTGATCATCAACGTTGCAACTTGCTATTTGTGTCAGGATAAAGATGGCCAACAGTAATAGTGTTTTCATGTGTAAATATTTAGATTTATAACATTAAAGTCACATGGAGCTCGCCATCGTCAAGATCATCCAACCAAATGTCCTGTACATGTGACGGCTCGGTTCATCCAACCAGGCATCAGTAAATGCAATGGACCGGTCCAGGCATTGATCGTCTGGCGGTTTTTTTCAAATCTAATAAAAAAAATCCATATGCAGCCAACTTTTTTATGTTTATTGTCTTGTTTGGATGTTTTTTTTGTGTTTTTGAAGACAAGAACCGTTAACAGGATTGCATAATGCACCTCAGGCGAATCTGGTTTAAATCGTTACCTTTGTGTGGCAGACAAACAAACAAGGTATGGTCGATATTACAGACAAAATCGTTAACGAAAGGATCCTGAAACGTACCGTTGACCGGTTCAGGGAAAAAGGGATCATTCTGCCCACCCTGAAACAGCAAAAAGACCCGTCGTCAATACCGGGAAAGATCCTGAAACAATTAAAGAATACCGGATTGTGGGATGTGCATCCGCTCAACCTCTTCAGGATATCGTGGAAAAACGAACCCAGGGAGTTTGGCGGACTGTTTGGTGGTGTCAACTATATTGAGATCCCAAAGCAGATCTCAGGAGTTGATGCCCGGATCATTATGCTTGCCGGCAAATGGTTTCCAACCGGTGCCCACAAAGTGGGTGCTGCTTATGGAAGCCTGGTGCCACGAATCATCAGCGGCATATTCGATCCTACCGTCCACAAAGCTGTCTGGCCAAGCACCGGCAATTTTTGCCGTGGAGGCGCCTTCGATTCTTCCGTGATGGGTTGCAAAGGGGTGGCCATACTTCCTGAGGAGATGAGCATAGAACGTTTTGAGTGGCTTGAAGAGATCGGTGCAGAGATCATCAAAACCCCGGGCTCAGAATCAAACGTGAAAGAGATATACGACAAGGTATGGGAAATCCGGCGCACCAAACCTGAATATTTCATATTTAACCATTTTGAGGATTTCTCCAATAGTGTCTGGTATTATGAGGTCACCGGCAAAGCACTCGCTGAAGTATACAACTCCGAAAAAGGACCTTCATCCACTCTTGCCGCTTTTGTTGCATCAGTTGGCTCAGGGGGCACCATTGCTGCAGGCGATTACCTGAAAACAATCTCACCCCAAACAAAAATTGTGGCATCAGAAGCATTGCAGTGTCCCACCCTGCTGATGAATGGATTCGGCTCCCACCGAATCGAGGGGATTGGAGACAAACATGTGCCATGGATCCTGAATGTCAGAAACATCGATCTGGTAACGGCCACCAGCGATGAGGACTGCATGCGGTTGTTCCGCCTGTTCAACGAAGAACAGGGACACAGATACCTTCGGTCGCAACATACGGATGAAGAAACCATCAGCATCCTCCACCTGCTGGGCATATCAGGTATCGCCAACCTGTTGTCGGCCATCAAGACCGCCAAATATTATGAGATGACTTCTGACGACATCATCCTGACCGTGGCAACAGATTCTGCTTCACTATACCGGTCAAGACTCAAAGACCTGTCACGGGATCGCGGCAAATACAACGAAATACAGGCAGCCCGTGACCATGAGAGATGCCTGATGGGTGTCTCTGTCGATTTCATGAAAGAACTCACCTACCACGAACGCAAAGCCCTGCATAACCTCAAATACTTTACATGGGTGGAACAACAGCAAAAAGAAGAGGACGACCTCAACAGGTTATGGTATGACCGGGAAATATGGCCCCGCCTGATGGGTCAGGCAGACCAGTGGGATGAGCTTATCAATGAGTTCAATGATCGTACGGGTCTGGCGAAGAATGCCTGATAAGAAAAGGCAACCATGCATCCATCATCTCATCAAAATGGGTTTCCATTGGATTATGACCCACACCCTCCAGCAGGACCAGCTCCGTTTCACTCATCCTGTCTAGCGCCGGAAGCCTTGACCGGTGACCCACCCAGGTGTCGGCATCGCCCCATATGGCAATCGAAGGCACCTCAAGGTTAGCGGCATCAAGCTTTTTAATCTCTTTGTGGAAGGCGGCTGCCGACAAAATGGCCCGGGCTGTACCAGGCACGGTAAGGGGATCAAGGTATGCCAATACCTGCTGCCTGTCAGGGGCAACCCCATAGGCCGATTCTAACAAACGCTCCAGTCTGCCGTAAGTGAGCAACCACTCTTCTGCCAGCTCTCCAGCAACAAAACGAACCGGCGACAGCCGAAGAAGAAAATGAACGGTTCGCTCTACCCGCTGAAGCTCAGCAAATAATGCCGCAGCTACGAAAGTAACACTTGTAAGGTCTTCCGGGAACATCAATGCATACGCCTGTACAACCGCGCCACCCATCGAGTGACCGGCAAAATGCCAGCAACGTCCCGGAAACTCCTGGTGTATGAATTTATGAATTCGTTGAGCATGGGCCGTTACAGACTGGTTGATCCTGTGTGATTTGTCACTGTATCCGAATGGAGGAACGTCAATGGCCACCACCTCATAACCTAAGCGATGCAAACTGTCAGCCACCGCCTCCCAGGAAAAGGTTGAGCCACCAAATCCGTGCACCAGCAAACAACTTCCCTTGCTCTGTGCACCGGCTCCCTCCCAGTAACGATAATGGATGCGCAGATCATCTACCCTCGACAACCTGCTGTTTTCAAACGGATATCCCTGTCCGCAAGCAGATGACAGGATAAAAAACACACATCCCAGAAAAATAGTTCCCCTTATTCGCATATACAACTTTCTTTTAACCTGCATGATCCGGAAAATTCTCCTGTTATGCAACAGCGATACATCAACAAAATTATCAAAAACATCCATAGAATGAATAAATTTTAATAAATTGCCCGTTCAGTCCTCGCGGGGGCAGATACAATCAACCACCATACCTGCCGGGTTTGGTTGCAGGTTTGGTGTGGTGAAAAGGTGACCGCACCATACGGAAAAGGGTTTACAGGCAGCCGGGAATTCGCCGGACAACGAGATAAGGGCGGTACGGGTAATGCGGGCTTTATATGCAGCCGGGAATCCGCCGGACAACGAGATAAGGGCGGTACGGGTAATGCGGGCTTTATATGCAGCCGGGA
>PWKN01000159.1 GCA_003559735.1 Bacteroidales bacterium
ACAGCATCTCGATGGACCCGCTGGCTGCCAGCCGCGTAGAAGTTGTCAGGGGTCCCGCCAGCCTCCTCTACGGCTCCAGTGCCCTGGGAGGGGTGATCAACCTGATGACCACCGACATTCCTGAAGACTGGGACACCGGCTCATCTGGTGTTGTGTCGTTACAAGGGGCCACCGTCAACGAAATGGGGGCAGGATTTGCACGATACACCTATGGGAACGAGAACAATGCCTTTACCGGTCGCTTTTCCTACCGGCAGTCGGGCGACATTCAAACTCCCGAAGGGAAGATCAACAGCACGTCTATGCTCAACTATGATGGAGCCATCGGCACAAGCTTCAGTGGTGGAACGGTAAGCGGCGGACTAAGTGCTGCGTTTGTGAACCAGAACTTCGAGATCCCCGAGTCACCCGATGATGATGAAAAAGTGGAAATACGCATGCAGCGGCAGGGACTCCAGGGAAATTTTTTCCGGGAACGCGGCGGACTGTTTGACAGGGCACAACTGCGTTTCAATGCCAGCCGAATGTACCAGGAAGAGATTGAACTGGAACTGGAAGACGATGGCAGCTGGGATGAAGACCTTGAGCTCAAATATGAAAAATACACCTTCAGCTCTACCCTGACATTGCAGCATAAACCCACCGGTATCGTTGACCGGGGCGCCATCGGGTTCAATATGTACGGTCACAGTATCGATGTGGGCGGCGATGAGGCGTATACCCCCGGCGAAAGACGACTGTCTGTCGCAGTATTTACATTCCAGGAAATGCCCCTTACAAACAGGCTGCGCCTGCAGGCAGGCATCAGGCTGGACTACCAGCATACCGCTGCATTGACCAATGAGCTATTCCCGCAAATAGACGCATCGCGGAACGCCTTTAACTATTCAGGCTCTATTGGTGTGAACTACAGACCCGCACAGGGGTGGGAGATTGGCGGTCAGCTTGCACGGTCGCACAGAAACCCGTCTGTCGAAGAGCTGTTTGCAGACGGACCACACCTGGGGGCTGGCGTATATGAAATCGGCAACCCCGACCTGAAAGATGAAATAGGCCATGGCGGCGACCTGTTCATCAATTACCGGAACAACAGACTCCGTGTTGAGCTGGCCGGCTACGTGAACCATTTTCTCAACTTCATCATCTTTCAGCCTGCCGGACGAATGGATGAGGATTCGGGATACCCGGTGTTCCTCTACGAAGGAGACGAAGCACGTCTGGCCGGCGGCGAACTGAGCCTGAAATACCAGCTCACCAACAAACTGTCGGTCAACCTGGGTACAGACTATGTGAATGGAAAACGTACAGGAAACGGTAGTGATCACCTGCCGTTCATCCCTCCGTTCAGGGCAATCGCCGGTGCAGAATATGACTCCGGCTCGTTCTGGATCGGCACCCGGGTTCAAAGGGTTTCGAAACAAGACCTTGTGGCTCCCGGCGAAGAAATAACCAGCGGTTACACACTCCTGGGGGCACAGGCCGGATACCGGATCGACTACAGGGGTCGCCACGTGATCATCCTCAGAACAGAAAATCTCCTTGACGAAGCATACAGGGACCACCTTTCACGAATAGAAGACAGGAACATCTCAATGCCGGGAAGGAATGTGAACCTTGCATACCGGTGGTATTTCTGAACTGTTTTGGTTTATGGATGAAGCCCGGCTCCTCAAAGCCGGGCTTTATTTTTATCTTTGCAGAAAACCCCTCATCCCATGCCCCACGAAAAGAAACTGCTCCTGCTCGATGCCATGGCACTCATATACCGTGCCTATTACGCCCTGAACAGAACACCCCGGATCAACTCAAAAGGACAAAACACATCAGCCATCCTCGGTTTTGCCAATACCCTCACCGAGGTACTGAAGAAGGAAGATCCCAGCCATATTGCAATCGCCTTCGATTCGATCGAGCCCACCCTCCGCAAAACCGATTTTGCAGACTATAAAGCCAACAGGGAAGATATGCCCGAAGACATCGTTTCCTCGCTACCTTATATAAGGGAGCTCATAGAAGGATTCCGCATCCCGTTGCTGATGGTTGAAGGCTATGAGGCTGACGACATCATCGGCACATTGGCAAAAAAAGCGGAAAAAGACGGGTATACCGTTTATATGATGACCTCCGACAAGGACTTCGGACAGTTGGTTTCTGAGAACATCTTTATGCTGAAACCGGCCCACCGGGGGAACGATGCCGAAATATGGGGGGTAAAGGAGGTGTGCGCACGTTTTGGCATTGAGAGGCCCGAACAGCTCATCGACATCCTCGGATTATGGGGCGATTCGAGCGACAACATCCCCGGCGTACCGGGCATCGGCGAGATAAAGGCAAAAAACCTGATCAGTACGTTTGGCTCCGTTGAAAACCTCCTGGCAAATACCGCCAAGGTAAAGGAGAAACGGAGCAGGGAAAGCCTGATGGAGTATAAGGACCAGGCACTGCTGTCCAAAAGTCTCGCCACGATCATCCTGGATGTCCCCATAAAAACCGACATCCACGATTTTGAACGCAAAGAACCCGACCCCGAAAAGCTGATCCCCCTGTTTGAAGAGCTGGAGTTCAAAACGTTTGCCAAACGGCTGTTTACCGATACCTCTATGATATCTGAAAAAACGGCTGGCAGGGCTGTTCAGCGCAGCGGTCAGATAGGGCTTTTTGATGATGTTGATGCCTATGCCGACCCGGCAGAGGAAGCAGCCGAACGTCTGAAGGAGATAACCAAAGAAAAGAAATACAGGGCGATCGTTGAGGAAGGGGAAGTTAACCAGCTGATCAACCGGCTGGAAAAATCAGGCATGTTTTGTTTTGATACGGAAACCGCCGGACTGGATAGTGCAGAGAATGAACTGGTGGGGATCGCTTTCTCGATGCAGCCGGACGAAGCATTTTACGTGCCCTTCCCGGAAGATCAGGAAAAAGCACGCATGCTGGCATCCCGTTTTCAAAAAGCCTTTGCCGATGAGGGGATTGAAAAAACCGGACAAAACCTGAAGTTCGACATCGGTGTTTTAAAACACTATGGCATTGAGGTAAATGGCAAGCTGTTTGACACCATGCTGGCGCACTACCTGCTGCAACCTGACATGCGGCACAACATGGATATCCTCGCCGAAACATACCTTGACTACCGTCCGGTTCCGATAGAGTTCCTCATTGGCAAAAAAGGGAAGTCACAAAAAAGCATGCGTTCTGTTTCGCTGGATAAGATCACACCCTATGCCTGCGAAGATGCCGATATTACGCTGCAGCTTCGCAAGGTGTTCGCACCAATGCTTAAGGAACAAAACCTTACGGGACTGTTTGAAGAGATAGAGACACCATTGGTGAAGGTCCTGGCCGACATGGAAAATTATGGTGTGCGGATCGACAAACAGGCCCTGGAGGATTATGCAAGGGTGCTGACAAAAGGGATCGCAGCTGCTGAGAAGGAGATCTATGCCCTGGCCGGCGAGACCTTTAACATCGGGTCGCCAAAACAACTGGGAGAGATACTTTTCGACAGACTAAAAATCTCTGCCAAAGCCAAAAGAACAAAAACAAAGCAGTACAGTACCAGCGAAGAGGTGCTGTCGAAGCTCAGGGACAAACATCCCATTATTGAAAAGATCCTGGAATACCGCTCACTTACCAAGCTGAAGTCGACCTATGTGGATGCCCTGCCAAAACTGATCTCCGGAAAGTCCGGCCGTGTGCACACCTCTTTCAACCAGGCCATAGCCGCCACCGGCCGGCTGTCGTCGAATAATCCCAATCTGCAGAACATTCCCATACGCACCGAAGAAGGCCGGCTCATTCGTCGTGCCTTTGTGCCGGCTGATGAAAACCACGTGTTGCTGGCCGCCGATTACAGCCAGATAGAGTTGCGGATCATTGCTTCGCTCAGCAAGGACGAGGCGATGATGGAGGCATTTCATCAGGAACTGGACATTCACGCAGCCACCGCCGCAAAAGTGTATGAGATCCCCATCGAAGACATCAGCAAGGAAATGAGGAGAAATGCAAAAACAGTGAACTTTGGTATAGTTTATGGGATCTCTGCATTCGGACTGTCGGAGCGGCTGGGGATCCCCCGGCAGGAAGCCGCCGCCATCATCAACCAGTATTTTACAAAATACCCGGGCATCAGGGAGTATATGGATACAAACATTGCATTTGCCAGGGAACATGGCTATGTGCAAACCATACTTGGAAGAAGACGGTATGTGCGCGATATCAACAGCTCCAACAGCGTAGTGAGGGGATACGCCGAACGCAATGCCATCAATGCACCGGTGCAGGGTACCGCCGCCGACATGATCAAAATAGCAATGATCAGCATCCATAAAGAAATGGAAGCCAGGAAAATGAAAAGCAAAATGATCATGCAGGTCCACGACGAACTTGTATTTGACACCAGCAAAGATGAGCTGGTAACCTTAAAGCCGCTGGTAGAAGAAAAGATGAAGACGGCCCTCGACCTGGATGTCCCGGTTGTGGTCGACATCAACACAGGGGAGAACTGGCTGGAAGCACACTAAAAATTCACACCCTCTTTTACGAACAGGTTCACAAAATGATATGACCACGCCAAAAAGGTGCGGTATTCATTCCATGAAATATGATTGCGGAGTCACCTGCGAGGAGCGGGAGGTCAAATGGCATTTTTATAATGCCTGTATCTTTCGAGTATCTCCGTTACGTAATGATAGGGTTCTTCGCCACGGGCATAACCATGGCGCACCACGGGATCCTGGTAATATTTGGGCTTCGACTTGTTCAGGATGTAATAATCAACATGGCCTTTCCAGATGTTGGGATCCTTCCCGTATTTCTCTGCCAGCCTCCTGGCATCAAGTACGTGTCCGATGCCCACATTATAAGAAGCAAGCACAAATTTTTTCCGTTCCTGGTCATCAGCAATGATATCCGACAACCGTTCATCAATCCAGCGCAGATACCTTATCCCGGCGGCTATGTGGTCATTCACCCCTGCATCTAACGGGAAATCCAAAAATTCTGCCGTCTCAGGCATTATCTGCATAATGCCAAATGCTCCGGCCCACGACTCTGCCAGCGGATTAAACCGCGATTCCTGGTACGAAAGTGAAGCGATCAACCGCCAGTCCCATCCCACAATCCCGGCATAACGCTTAAAGTAATCATCAAAAACCGAAATGTTGCCACCACCCCTTGAATGAAAGTCGCTCTTGGCAATAAACACACTTCGCGGATTGTCAAAATACCGTTCATAGATTGCCGTATACTGGCGCGTGGACTTAAACTCCCGCAGCCATTCATTCAATGTTGCCAGCAAA
>PWKN01000219.1 GCA_003559735.1 Bacteroidales bacterium
ACGGAATGAAAAAATGCTTATCCAGCAAGTCATTAATGGTTTGCAGTTTTATTGTCGTAGGCATATTTATGTATTTGGACTTTAATGATGAGCAATATTAAACATGTTTTGACAGCGGTCATTCATATTTGGGCAACGTGCCTTTTTTTAGCCTGGCCTCATAGGTGTTTTCCTTTTTGCAGCGGTTAATGATTACGGTTTGATCAAGTGGCTCACCCATAGTCCAGTAAACCAATCCATCCTCATCAAAATAGGTGATTCTCCTTTTATAGAAATTGCCTTCGTAACCATGCTTCCTGATATGCTGAACCATCTTTACAAACAGCTCCTCATCTACTTTATCTCTAACAATGTATTCATGAGGCCATTGGGGCATCGTTTTTGCGAATGTCCATTGACAATCATGAATGAATTCTTTTATTTTCTCTGGGAATGGAAGTGTATTCATAATTCCTTTATCATTATTACTTTCAGAATGGTATTTATTGATGAGTCATTAAGCGGATCGGGCATTTTTTAGCCAATCTGGCAAACTACCAAAAGCTTGATCATCAGGCTAAATTACGAATAATATGTCTTTTGTCGAAGTATTTGATAATATCGATGGAAATCGCAAAGTAAAAGGTTGCTTGCATTGTATGGCGGTTTCGATGTCCGCTGTTGAAAACATATTGCTGGGCTTCGCTGATTTAATGCAGGGTTGTGTCTGTGCAAGTAAAGTGATTTCACTCTTTTGTCCATGAAGTCATGCAATTTACAAATAAAAACACGATTTATCAAGCGATAAATACCAATTCACCCCCCAAAGGCGTTGGTAAACTAAGCAATTAACCTCTGAACCATGTTCGGCAACCTGAGCAAGACCCTCATTTAGGAACGGTTATGCCGGGTGCAGAAGCCAGTGCCGGAGCCTTCCGGCGCAGAGACAAAGCCCGTATCGTTCCGGCCGGCCAGATGGCACTTAATGCCCTGGGCCTCTCACCGCACATTCCTATGAACGTGGTCTGCCTCACAGATGGTGCGGCAAGGAAGATCACTTTAGGCAAACGTAAGATTATCTTTAAAAAAACAGCTCCAAAAAATCTAGCTGTCATTGGAAAGATTAGCAGTCTGGCAATACAGGCCATGAAGGAAATTGGGAAAGACAATATTACCGATAACGAAACCTTTGTAATTCTTAATCATCTGGCCAAAGAGGAGCCATATCGCCTGAAGCATGACATCAAACTGGCCCCGGAATATTATTAACTAAGCTATCTTGAATTCTTCATCAATTAATTCAACATTGAAGTTTACCTTGGCTTTCAAAGCTCTAAAAACACGTAAAATTGTTTCAATCGTCACGTTTTTTGCGTTTCTCTCAATCCGTGATATCTGAGATTTCTGAACTCCGATTAATTCTCCCAGTTGTGTCTGTGTCAGATTTCTTTCTTGTCTGGCTTGTCGTATCATTTCTCCCAATAAATCAAGGCGAAGTTCATACTCATATTTATCACGTCTGTCGGTGCCTATCTTGCCAAGATGTTTATCTTTTGCCTCGTCTAATGAATAGATTCTTAATTTTTTATTTTCCATGACCATCATTTTTTTGTTTCTCCTCAAAATACCGTTTCATAATCAATTTTGCCTTTTCAATCTCTGTGTTAGGAATCCTATCTGTTTTTTTGATTATTCCATGAGTTGCAATCACCAAGGTTTCCTGATTATCTGTCTTGTCCCAAAATGATAATAAACGATAATAAGTCTTTTTGTATTTTGACCTAAATTCCCATATGCTATCGTCAAGTTTTTTGAACAACTCTGGGTCATTTACATATTTTGCTTTGTCTATATTGTAGAAAATCTTTTCTTTTGATTTTTCATCAATCGTATCAAGCAAATCCCAAACCTCTTCAAGCAAAATGACATTAAACTTCTGTTTCATGGATTATCATTTCTCAAACACAAAGATAAAAAAATGTTCTAATATATGGAAACTTTCTCAAATTTGTTGGGCTGTCTTTTACTATGGTTGTTAACACTGTGTTTGCTTTTTGATCTCCCCGTCGGTAAGCGGCGCATACGTTTTCCTGCCTAATCCTGTTCATCCAGCATTGAACCTTCACGCTGCCTCTCGGGTCGCTGGCGATATTCATTGAAACGGTAAGTAAAACCCAGGAAGAGCACACGGCTTTCGGACCGCCTTGACAGGTCGGATGTAAATGATTCTCCATAGGTGTACATGTCGAAGCCACGTGATTTAAATACATCATTCAGCCGCAGGGAGATGCTTCCATTACCGTTAAGCACGTTGGTGCGCAAACCAATGTCAAGGTAATACATGGCATCCTGTATGCCTTGTCCGCCGTGTTGCTGACAGCCGCCACCGGTGGTTCTGCCGGCTGTTACCTCTGCACTGCGGTAGTGGAATCGCGACTGAAGCTCCAGCCTGTTCCATATAGTCCAGGAAGAGCTTGCCTGGAGCATCCATGAGTCGCCGCTGTGATCCCAGTCTGTCAGACGATCATCCTTCAAATGCACGTAAAAATAACTGGCGCTGCCCGAAAAACGCCACCACGATGTAATGGGATAATTGGCCACGGCTTCCAGTCCATAATGAACGCCTGACTGCAAATTGTTGAATGTGGTATGTGTTTGCGGGTTATCGCCACCAAAGAGGGTCATTTCACGTGAGATGATGTCGTCAGTTTGACGGTAAAACAGGGTAGCACCCATGCTTTTGCGATTTTGACTGTGGTTGTATCCCAATTCATAGGAATGAATGTACTCTGGTCTTAACTCTGGGTTTCCAAAACTGATGTTCATGGGATCACTATAGTTCACAAAAGGGTTTAGCAGCGCAATGCCCGGACGGTTGATCCGTTTGCCGTAACTTAGGAACCATGAATCTGCCTTACTGGTTTGAACCTTTGC
The DNA here is from genome assembly GCA_003559735.1 of Bacteroidales bacterium. GTDB lineage: Bacteria > Bacteroidota > Bacteroidia > Bacteroidales > UBA7960 > PUPG01. The sequence continues at coordinate 2,914 of PWKN01000219.1, forward strand.
GTGCACGCTTGGAAAAACATTGAACAAAGAACGGTCAAATGCATCATTCGTAACTGCCTGCAGGGCGTCAACATTGTTTAATTCAGCGCGCAACCCCGCCTGGAGGTGAAATGACCCAATTGCATATCCCATCATGCCATATGCTGAATGAATCGCCTCATTGTAAATAAAGTAATTGGAAAAATCCTGGTTTAGGGTTTGCGCTCCATGCTCCACATCTACATCAAAAAATTTAAAATCATCTTCCAGTTCACGAATAATACTTTTCAGTCCGGTTTCGAAGCGTCCACCCTCTCCAAAAGGATGGATATAGTCGGTTTGAAGGCTGATCACCATTCCTGGTGCGGAGGCTTCAAGGTAATACAGGTCATTGGCGGTCTGTGCGTGCAATGCTTCAACGGAAATATCCCTGTAGGTGTCGCCACTGCTGGCTGCAATGAAGACATCAGCCAGCAGTTCTCTGCCGGGCTCATCAAAAGTGCGTTTGTAAAACATTACATATTCCCGGCCGAACCCCTCAAAACGCCGCTCCATGGTAGTGTGCAGGTTTTGCTCTGCCGGCAGGAAGAGGTTTACTTCAGAATAATTGCGTGGACGGGTGTCGCGGAGGTTAAAAGCAGCACTTACCATTAGGGTGCTGTTTGGATTGAACATCAGATCAGCACCAAGTCTGAAGTTATTGAAGTATCCGGTTCGGAAAAAATCTTCGTGCTGATACAACTGTCGCAATGTGTCACCTTCTGTGGTAATTCGGTTCCTGTCGTTTAGGTTGTATCCTTCCATGCCATGAACCCTGAAATCGTAATTTCCAAAAAGGTTCAAGCGGTCAAGCCGGTGGTTAAGGTGTACCGATCCGTTGTATTTGTCGCCTGTGCCCATGTTCAGGCTCAGCATCCCATTGGTCCCATGCTGACGCTGCCTTTTCATTATGATGTTGATTATGCCTGAGGTGCCGTCAGGATCGTGGCGCGCAGAAGGATTAGTGATTACCTCTACCCGGTCGATCATGGTTGCAGGTATCTGGTCGATGTTTTCCAGGTATGAAGGGCGACCATCTACCAGTATGGTTACATTGGAGCTGCCACGCAGGTTGATCCTGCCATCAGCATCAATGGCTACCGATGGGATGGTTTCCATTATGTCAAGCGCCGAACCACCGGTTGCCGTCATGTCACGATCAACGGCAAAAATGGTTTTATCCAGATTTAACGTTAACATATCACGTTCTGCCGTAACGATTACCGCATCCATCATCTCACTTCCCGGAGTGATCTGCACAATGCCAAGATCAGCTTCAGGTTGTTCACGGCTAACCCGGATGCCCTCAAGCACATACTTTTCAAATCCAATGAATGAAACATGGACATCATATTCTCCGAAAGGGATCTTATCAACACGAAATGAGCCATCAGCCGCAGAGATACCACCAGTAAGAATGCGTTCATCGCCTTTCGGGTAAATTACGATGTTCACATATTCAAGCGGCTGTCCGCTTACGGATTCTGCTACGCTCCCTTTGATCGCCCCATCTGCCATTGACAACACTGCGGCATTGGCAGTAGTGAAAAGCGCTGCAACGTGTGCCAAAAGGATAACGAATAACACCTGGTACCCCGTTTTCTTAATTTCGTGAAGATGTTTCATTCTTTTATGCTGATATTTGCAGTTAAGCTAATTAGTGCCCGTCTCTACCATCCGTTTTCTGCGTTATGCTTGTTTTGAAAACAGGTTTTTACAAGAGTAAACTCCTTGGTTTTCAAAACTGCGCAAGCCTTGAACCCGAACATTATAGTTCAGACACCTGACTTTATGGACAGATACTAATTACGCTACCCATAAGGTTTTTCACCTGGTCAATCTACCAGGTCATAAACATGCATTAGATTATAAAATTACACATTTATTGAACATCCAACCACCAGCATGTTTTATTTTACCATTCCCTGGGAAGACATCGCAGAAGAGATAGAAAATTTGGAAACAACTGCATTTGACGAATTAACGACCTTGATACGCCAAACTACCACCGGCAATGCCGATGGTAGTTTGTTCTGCTACTCTGTACGCAAACTGTCAACAGGATTGGCTCTGGCTGCCGTCAATGATTGGGATACCATGGCCAGGCTGCCAACGATACCGGCAAGGATAATGGCAAGTACAAACAGATGCCACTGATGGGTCAGGTCAATCCTGAAAGCAAAATTCTGTAACCAGCTTCCTATTACAAGCCATGAGAGTGGTATGGCGACAATGGCTCCTGTAATCAGCCAGCGCGACAATTCTCCCATCAGCTCAAACACAATGCGCCCGTTAGACGCCCCGAAGGTTTTTCTCACCCCTATTTCCTTTACTTTCCGCGATACGGTAAATGATGTGAGGGCAAACAAACCCATAAATGAGATCATAATGGCCAGGATGGCAGCTGCAGTGATCATTTGGTTGATGCGTTCTTCCTGCCGGTACATTTGTTCAAAAAGCTGATCTGCAAACAGGTGATCAAAAACATAATTGGAATCGGCCGACTCAAAAACAGACCTGGCATGGGCAAGTACCTCTTGCATCTGTCCCGGACTGAAACGTATGCTGATCAGGTTGAACTGGTCTGAATACATAGTGAAGGCCATTGGATCTATTTCGTGGTGAAGCGATCTGAAGTTAAAATCTGATACCACACCGATTATTCTTCCCCTGTGCTGCCAAACATTGATCTCTTCGCCCACAGGGTCGTCAAGTCCCAGTTTCTGTGCGGCCATTTCATTGATCACAATCGCATCACGGTCTGTATGCATCGCCGGATCGAAATCACGGCCGTATACCAGTCGCATGCCAAAAGTCTCCAGGTATCCATGCTGTATCCGGTTTTCATGGATCATTATGGCAGTAGATGGATCCTGTCCGCGCCGATAGGCATTTTGCACCGAACGGGACCGTCCGGGTATGCTCTGCGAGGCCGTCACCTGCAATACGCCGGGGTGCTGTTTCAGTTCCGATACCAGCGCATCATATGAATTAATGTGCCTGTGGGTCAGACTGCGTACCGTGATCACCCCTTCGCGGGCAAACCCCAGGTCTTTGTGTTTCATGTAGGAGACCTGTTGGTGAACAAGCAACAGACTGGCAATTAAAAAGATAGAGATTGCAAATTGCATGCCTGCCAGTATCTTCCTGAACATATTAGGCTTGCCGCGTTCATGATGGCCCCCCTTGAGGACTACTGCCGGTTGATAGTGGGATAAATAAAAAGCAGGATAGATGCCCGACACAACCCCGATAAGCACCGCAAAACCCACCATCCCCAAAAATACGAGTGGCTGTTGCCAGTATACCAGGCGAAAAGACTCATCGAGCATAACCGAAAATGGTCCTATCAACAATTCATTGATTGCGAGGGCCAAAACGAATGCCAGTAACGATACAAGCACAGACTCACCGATAAATTGCCTGATAAGATCGTGCCTGCCTGCACCGATCACTTTTCGGAGTCCGATTTCGCGGGCACGCTTCTCCGACTGGGCGGTCATCAGGTTAACAAAGTTAAATACAGCGATCAACAGGATAAACAGGGTAAGCAAAGAAAAAATATATACATTGCGTATGTCGCCCGTTTCTTCATCTTCCATGCTGAAACGGGAGTGCAGGTATATTCGCTCCAGAGGCTGTAATCCGTGGGCAATGCTGAAACCCATAGGCTGAAAAAGATCATTGACAAACTCATCGGCTGCATCAATGATCTTTTTCGAAACTTCATCCAGACAACTGCCGTCGCGGAGCATGACGTATGTTGGAAACGATACTCCGTCACGCTCTGTTATATTAAAATCGGGCCTGATCAATGCCAGAAACGAAGCAATTATGTCAGCCTGAATATGCGAGTTGGCAGGCATATCGGCCATCACGCCTGTGACTAAATAGTCAAGGTTGTTGATCCTTATTGTTTCTCCAACCACATCGGTATCACCGAAAAACCTGATGGCGGACTCTTTTGATAAGACCACACTGAATGGTTCATCCAGAACAGTGGCTGGATTTCCGCTAATCAATGGAAAACTGAAAACCTCAAAAAAAGCGGTATCAGCGTAATGTACCCTTTCTGCACCAAAACGCCGGTGGTCTGCATAAATTTCCTGTCCCGAATAACTCCTGATTCTGAGGGCATGTTCTACCTCAGGGATCTGTTCCGGCAGAAGATCTGCAACCTGCCCCTGGGTAACGGCTGACGACAACGTTTGTCCGTCGGCCATTGTCCCTTTAATGGTAAGACGGTATATGTTTTCACTGTGTTCATGGAACCGGTCATAACTGATCTGGTGCCACACATAGATCATCAGCAGCATGGATACCGAAAAACCCAGTCCAAGACCAATAATATTGATAAAGGTATAGGCTTTATTCCTTGTAAGGAACCGCCAGGCAATCTTCACGTAATTACGTATCATACTTGTTGTGTGTATGGTTATGATGCATAATTAACGCGAATTCCATGCCATATTGAATACAAAACTGATTAATAAATGATAACGGGAAAATGTGTGTGGTCACGTTTTCCCGTTATGTACGCATTCGGACACGCTTGTATGGAAACGAACATATCCGCAATAAACCAGAATCTGCTCACTCAGACAACCCTGATCATTTCAGCTCGTTGAGGTCAACAGACAGATGGGTTGTCTGACCGGCAAACACTTCTGCACTTTCTATAATACCCTTCACTTCCTGAAACTCACCCTCAAGCGTTGTGGCGACAATGAGGTCATATAGTCCCTCAGCAAGGAAGTCCAGGTGATAACGATTGTGCTCACACACCCTGTCGCTGTTGATGGCATTCGGAAAGCGCACTTCTTCTTCTGCAGGATCCCCGGCTTCCTCATCGGTGTAAGTTCCGGTCTCATAGGCATAAACAACAACACCGAGATCGTCTGGAATATTGATTACTTCACCAACAATTCTGCCTGCCTGATTATCAACAACCAGTCTGATCGTGGGCTTCAGTATATAACGGCCAGAATTACCACCACCCGCAACAATTGAGTTGCGAAGGTCAAAATCGGCTGTTACAGCCTCCACACCATTGACGGGAATTGTGAATTTACCGGTGGCTTTAAATCCGGATTGAGAGCCGCTGGGTACGAACAGAGGTTTTGTTGAACTGTCATCAAACTCAATATAGCATCCCGGACTGGTTGGGGGTCCTTGTCCGCGCTCAGGCGCTTCCAGCATAAACCTTATCTGGGTATATGTTCCGGGAGGCATGTCAAAATAACCCAAAAGTTTTGTGTCGCCATGCATATAATCGAGCAGGTTAACCATTACAGGTTCATCGAATTCATCAAAAGTCACCCACTGATTGCCCTGTTTGTGGTATTGAATTTCGGAAAAAGTGATAAAAACACCGGTTACTCCGTCTGTATCGAGCGGTGCATCTGTGATATTTAACTTCAACTGGCCACTTTCAACCGGATCGACCTGAGAGGAATCACACGCTGAAAAAATGATGATCGAAAATAAAATGAGTACGATCTTGCTGGTTCGAAACATGATTTATAAGATTAAGTGTAACATAAATGAATTGTGATACCCTTATGACGGTATGGTTATTCGTATGGTTGGAATTGAGGATAAATAATTTATAAGCCCTTGCTGATCGAATATCCCAATGATATACCCAGATTAAAGGAAAGAAGATTTGTTCTGTTGAGGTAGGAGGGGATATGCTCGCTGCCTGAAAACACGTTGTTTAATCCGTAATTGACATATATACCAGTGCCCAAATGCACATTGGAACCAAGGTGGTGGGTGTATTCGTAACCTGCAACAATTCCGTAATCTGATTTTTTATAATACCTTGTGTGATTGACCCCTTCACCGTCAATGTATTGGGTTGCGTTGTTTAAATACCCACCATACATACCTGCTGCCAGCTGATGCGATTTGTTTTGAAAAATCCGGCACCCGGCCATCAGGGCAAACTTGGTATAGTCCATGTCTATACCGGTCGATACGTATTGACCATGAAGGTATTCATGGTATGATTGCCTTTTCTCGGAAATGACATCAAGAGCTACTTTTATCTCAAGCCTGTTGCCCAGGGGCATTCCCGCGATCAGTCCTGCAGACTTGCCGAAAGAAGGTCTTGAATCGACCAGTGAACTGCTTTTTAGTCCGGAGGCAGTTTTGTTGTTGCGCATCCAAGTGTTGGCATACTGCAAAGACAAACCGAAATATCCGTTGTGTCTCGACGGAGATTCACTGGGTGTGAGCAGTTCAGCCAGCTGCCCATTTTTATTGATGACTTCATTATCAACTGAAAAATAATAAGGGTGTTTTATGCTGGATGCTTTCATTTGCACTGGCAACGAAGTAACTGGAATGGCAGCCAGTGAAGCCATCATTGTCGTTCCATCCGGATAGATGGCAGCGTCTCTTTCGCCGTACCCCTTTGCTTCTTCGCTGACAGGGCGTGTATGTTGCCTGCGCAGGGAGATTTCAGCTGGATATAAAGTGTTGGTTCTTAATGCGGTCTGTTTTCCTGATAAAGAAGGTAGCTTATTGATAACTGGTTGTTCATTGATCGAAGTGATGTTGCCTGTATCGGTTGTACTGAATGGATCGGAAAATAATATGATCATACCTGCTGAAGCAATCAGGATCAGGAATACAGCTGCAAATATCCGGAAACCTGGCTTTGCAATTCCGGACGGATGGTTAAGTTTGTTGCTGACCTTGTCCCATACATTGTCCACATCCAGAGCATTCTGCACCTCTTCCCAGACACTTTCCGGTGGGGCTTCGGTATTGGATTCTATCCGTTCTTTATACCATTTTTCAAATTCCATACGCTACCTCTCTGATGCTTGCAGCCAACCCTGTAATAATTGACGTGCCCGGCTGAATTGTGACTTCGATGTGCCTGTGCTTATATCCAATTGTTCCGCTATTTCTTTATGGGTATAGCCTTCCAGGGCATATAAATTAAAAATGATCCGTGCCCCCTCAGGCAATCGTGCTACATGGGTTAATATTTCTTTTGATGTCAGCGATGACATTATTTCATTGCTGCTAACGATTGCAGTTTCATGTACTTCTTCCTGGATCAGGTTTTTATGACCTGATTGGCTGCGCAACTGGTCAATGGCTGTGTTGGTCACAATTCGCCGTATCCATCCTTCCAGTGATCCTTTGCCCCCATACTGTTTGATGTTCCGGAAAACCTTTATAAAGGCCTCCTGCAGCATGTCCTGTGCCATTGCTCTGTTTCTTCCCGCATAACCCATGCAAATGCCATACATCTTACGGGCATATTTCCTGTATAACATCTCCTGGGTATGCCGGTTGTTTTTAATGCAACCGTTTATGATCTCTTCATCCGGATATAACTCTTTCTCCATGTATTAGTCGATCACCACAATAAATGCATGCTGTAACCTTGCAGATATACTGTTAAAAATAGAAGGATTCGTTTTCTCGTCAATGAGTAATACTTCCTTTCCATCAATCTTAATGATGTCGGCACGATTGATCATTCCATAATTAACCAATCGTACCAAAGATTGTGTCTCTACCTGTACTTTAGCTTTTGATACCTCATCTTTTCTTAACACGAATCCCTGTTGTCCGCCAGTCCGTTTCGCCCTGACACGTATTTGCTCCCGGTAGTTGTATTCGAAACGCACAGGGACGGGCTCATGATTGCCCCTTTGAAATACACCCTCCATTACCAGGGAGGGCATATGATCATCACCCAGGTGAAACGTGATCTCTGCCATATCATATGTACCCTGCGGAATATCGAAAACAATGTCTGTTGTGCTGTGCTGGGGCGTCAGGTATACGTGGATGGGAGACTCGAAATTGGAAATAAAATAAACGTTTTGGGCTCCATGTTGCCTCCTTCCATCAAATTCAATATTCTCGACCGTAATCTGGCCCTTTTCTATGGCAAACCTTTCCTGGCTCTTGTTGCTTGCTGCTTTGGGAACTCCTTTCTCACCGGGTAGTTCATACTCCTGGATGGCAAATTCGAATTGAAGCTTGGCAGGTAGCTTTTCAGGAGCAGTGTCCAGCAATTGTTCACAGGACAAAAAAATGAGCATTAATGGGATAATGGCCAACAATGCCTCAACTGGCTTTTGCCGGTCTGGTGAAAAATCCTTTTGCATGGCTTACTGTTTCTATACCATAGTGACGATAAAGATATGCAATAGGTTGTAAAGAAAGAAAAAAAAGGCATAAGATGTTCACAATATTTTATATCTTTAAATGTTCAAAGTAATGTCACAGCAAACCAGTCATGAAGCCTTACCTTGAAAAGTTTATTGTATGTGTAATGATCATGGTTGCCGCCATACACGCTCAAGGCCAGATCAAAGACATTGGCCTCCCTTTTATAGTAAACCACACACGGGATAAGTATGCGGCTGGTACGCAAAACTGGTCTGTTGCACAAAGCAGCAAGGATTTTTTGTATTTCGCGAATAATGATGGCATTCTTGAATACGATGGCACCGGCTGGCAGACATACCCGGTGCCCAACGCTTCGCTGGTACGTTCTGTCATGGCCGCAGGTGACACCATATATGCCGGTGCATTTGAGCAATTTGGATTCCTGGCACCCGGCGGGGATGGAAAACTTGTTTGGAACCCATTGGAACATCTGGTGCCGGCGGACTATTCGCGCTTTGATGAAATATGGAACATTTTCAAAGCTGATAATGATCTGATATTTCAGTCGTTCTCAACCATTTTTGTCTTTCATGATGACACCATCAGTGTTGTTGAACCATCCAGTAATTTTGGATTTATGTATCAGGCAGGCGGTAAGCTTTATGTTGCTGATACAGGTAAGGGACTGATGCGGTTCGAGAACAGATCCCTGAAACTGGTCAGCAACCACCCTGTGTTTCTGCATAACGAGATTACTTTTATACTTGATTACGGGAGTGGCAATTTGCTGATCGGTACTTCTAATGACGGGGCTTTCGTGTGGAATGGAGATTCCATGAATCCATGGCAGGCTGATCTGAACAACTACCTGAAAGACCACAAACCATATACCGGGATCAGACTGTCGTGCGGCAGCATGGCTTTTGGTACCATCAGCGATGGTGTGTATGTAACAGACGCAAAAGGTACCCTCCTGCAACACCTGAACAGGGTAAAGGGACTGCAAAACAATACAGTGTTGTCGTTGTATGAAGACCGGCGCAACAACCTTTGGCTGGGACTTGATAATGGAATTGATTTTGTCGAGATCAGCTCACCGCTCACATACTTCAACCATAACCACCAGATCGAAAGTGCCTACGCAAGCCTGATCCATGATGGGATACTCTATGTGGGAACCAATCAGGGACTTTTTGCAGCCAAACTGAATGGTACAGGTAACTACAGTATAAACGACGGTTTTGAGTTGATCAGGGGTACCGAAGGACAGGTGTGGAGCCTCCATGTCATTGGCAATACATTGCTGTGCGGACATAATTACGGGTGTTTTCAAATTGACGGATTAACAGCCAGGAAGGTGTCTGATGTCAGGGGCTTCTGGTCTTTTATTGAGCATCCGGCGATGAATGATACAATCATTGCAGGGTCCTACAGCGGACTGATCAGGTTGCAGAATGTTGACGGACAGTGGTTGTTTCTGGATGAAATAGAAGGGTTCAGGGAATCGAGCCGCGATCTGGTTTTCGACGATCACGGACTGCTATGGATCGCACATGGCTACAGGGGATTGTTCCGTTTAAAAATGAACGAGGACTTCTCACGGGTAGACGACATCCGCTTGTTCCACGATGAAGCGGGATTACCGGCAGAGCTTCCATACAACATACATCAGGCAAACAACCAGATGGTTGTGTCAACACACGCCGGATTGCTTGTTTATGATCATGCGGGTGAACGGTTTGTGCCGGACACGAGGATGGATGCCCTTTTTGAAGATATTGGATTTGTTGATAAAATACACCAGGATAAAAACGGCAACCTGTGGTACTTTACCAATACAAGAATGGGGGTGATGCGGCTGCTGGAAGACGGCAGCTTCCGCAATATCCGTCCCCCTTTTGCCAGGATCAACGATGTCATGATACCCGCCTTCCAGAATATATACATTGCAAACGACCAGAATGTGTTTATTGGATCACAAAATGGTCTGGTGCACTACAACCCTTACATCATCAATGATTACAATAAAGTAGAACCGGTATATATCAATGAAGTTTCATTTTATGGAAAGCAAGATACCTCACCCCTTTATTTCTATGGCATTGGTGCAACAAAGGAAATGGAAGAAATACCTAAGTTGCCTTTTTCCCATAACTCCATGAGCTTCCGGTTTACCACCCCCTCCTACGAAAGTCCCGCAACCATCCGTTTTTCATATAAACTGGAGGGCTTCGACAATGAATGGTCTGAATGGACCACCCTGAATGTCAAAGAGTATACCAACCTGCGTGAGGGGGATTATGTGTTTCAGGTGAAAGCCCTCAATGCGTTTGGCGTTGAAAGCCAGATCACCCCATTTCATTTTACCGTGAACCCCCCATTGCTGCGTTCCAATGCTGCATATTTTACCTATGTTGTATTGATTATATTGATCGTTGCCGGGAATGCAATCTATATAAGGAGAAGGGTACTCAGGGTCAGAAGGAAAGAAAAATTCAGGCACGAGAAACGGTTGGCGCAACGAGAAAAACTTTTTAAAGAACAATCAGAACTGAGTGAAAAAGAGATCATGCAACTGCGCAACGAAAGCCTTGAGAACGAAATGAGATACAAAAACCAGGAGTTGGCAAATGCTACCCTGCACCTGATACAAAAAAACAAAACCCTCACAACCCTCAAAAATGACCTGAATAAATTGCTGAAAGGTATACCTGACACTCATCCTGAAAGACACAATGTGGGACAACTACTGAAAAAGGTGAACAAGGACCTGAAAAACAAGAAGAACTGGGAACTTTTTAACAGCTATTTTGATGATGTGCACCAGGATTTTATCACACAACTAAAAGAATCGCATACCGACCTAACCCCAAGAGAACTCCGTTTGTGTGCCTACCTGCGCATGAACCTTTCTACAAAAGAGATCGCCCCCCTTATGAGTATCAGTGTCAGGGGTGTGGAGATCAGCAGGTACCGGCTAAGAAAAAAGCTCCGGATCGACCATAATACCAATCTTACGGAATACCTCATTTCTTATTAGCATATAAAAGTAACTCCTTCATAAAAGCTCCCTCGCAGCAAGAGCCCTGAAACAGGCAAAACCATGTCGTTGGTTTTCTTCGGTGCCTGGCATTTGCAAACAACAGACGTTGGTTGTATGAAACATGTATATATATGCCCCTGTAGTGATCAATAACTATAGCTGCAACACGATCCCGGGATCACAAATCACAGGATATTCATCTGGTGGTATGCTGCAGGAATGGCTTTGTTGTTTGTGTCAAACAAGTGTTTAATTGCCTGTGTTGTTTGTTTTCTTTAGGTCAAAAATGTTGTATGTATCATTAAAAAATGAGAAACAAATTGCATATAATAAAAACTTGATAATTAGTTTTGTAATTTGGTTTTGATGTAATATTGATGAGGTCAAAAAAATGTATGATGTAATTATGATGTGTTTAAATATTTGGGTAATCTAAACTGTTTTTGTTATTTTGAAATCATAAATTCAAATTGTTCCAGGTGTTGATTTTACATAATCAGCTTGTTTGTCCCGACGACCGCATAATATGGCCCGTGCAATTAACATTTCTTATGCTGAAAAACACCTGATCCTGGATTATATAATGATTACTGATACATTAAACTATTAACCAAAAATCAATTAACATGAAAAAACAAAAAAAGCAAAAACTGTTTATGCAGATCACCCTGCTGTTATCGGCATTTGCTCTCGTCGGACTGCATGCTTGCAGCAAAGATGATGAGCCTGTTGAAGATCCCATTGCCACATTCCAGTATGAGATCAGCGAAGAAAACTTCCTCGAAGTTTCTTTTATGAATTTTTCTCAACATGCCATATCATACAGCTGGAATTTTGGTGATGGCAACACATCAACCGAAGAGAATCCGGTGCACGTTTATGATGAAGCCGGCGAATACGAGGTTGTACTTACGGCAACGAACAGTGAAAATGTGAGTGCCATTTACTCAGAAACAATAGACATTAAAGATCCTTTTGAAGCTTTAACACTTCTTGCCGGACAAACCTCAAAAACCTGGCGACTTTATCGGATAGACCAAAGTATGGGTGTCGGACCAAGTCTGGAAGCACCATATGACTGGTGGTCCTTAACAAATGATGGCTCACGTCCATGTAAGTACTATCACGAATTTACATTTAACAGGGATGGTGAATATATTTTTGATGACATGGGGTATTTCTATAGTGAAGGTTTGGAAGAGGAGCCAAAATGTATTGAAGCCATCCCAGAAAATATGGTTAATCTTGATGGTGTTGATGTGAGTGCCTGGTTGGGTGGAACCCATCAGTATGAATATGAACCTTCCACAGGCCAGGTGACACTTATTGGAGAAGGTGCGTGGATTGGGCTGCCTAAAGTTGCCACTGAAGGGGAAGTAACCGTGCCGCAGAACAGTGTTTCCTTCAAAATTAGCATTGAGGAGCATGAGGGCTTTGATCTTATGCACGTTCAATTTGTGTATGATTGGGGCGTTTGGGTATTTAACTATGCATCTTACTCGGATCCTTCCTTAGAACCAGAGGTGGAAGAAGAAGAAGAAGAATGGGGAGAAAACCTACCGAATATAACGCCTGATGAGATTTTCATTACATTTGCTTCAAGAGATGCTGACCAAATGGCTACCATCGATACCGTTGCTTCCGGTTCTTCAGTTGAATTTGGTGTTGAGGATCCTGTTGATGCAGATGCCAATAAGGTCGGTGAATTTACAAGAACTGCCGGTGTTCAATGGCAAGAGCTTCAATTCAGGGCTGCGCCGGAACCTAAAGATATTCAGTTCGATAACTTTGATGTGGCAAAAATTGATATCTACATTCCATCTGACACAGAATTTGCAGATGGCGGACTTCAAAGGTTCTTTGTATTTGGCTTTGCCGATATGAGTCAAACCCAGGAATGGTGGAACAGTCCGACACAATTTGAGGTATCAGATGACAACGTGATCGTAGGTGAATGGCATACCTATGAATTTGACCTTACTGAGGTGAAAGAGCGTGAGGACCTGGATATGATATTTTTGGGTATTGGCGGTGGAGGCCATGAAGCCGGAGGTACTTTCTATATTCGTAACCTTATCTTTGAATAATTATATAAACAGAGCGATGGGTACATAATAGGTACCCATCGCTCTTCATCATTTAAAAAACTATATGCTGTTCATTAATTCAGTACGCGGGATGAGCATTCTACTAACGTGTTTGCTTGCATTTGCCTGTTCCGACACTATCGATACGATCAATGACGCTGATCCGCAAAACCTGGTGGTAGACGTGATGCTTGCCGATGATGGGAGTGGCTTTCTCCGCATAGAAGCAAAGGCTGATCACGCAACAGAATATAAGTTCTGGATTGGGCAGGACACCGAGCCTTACCAGACCAATACCACCGGTGTTCTTGAATATACTTTCAGCGAGGGTGGTGATTACCGGGTTGAAGTGCGGGCTTATGGGGTATCCGGACGATACCTGAGAGAAGAGTTTGTCGTTTCGGTTGTCATTGAAGAAGAAGAGGTTGACGTGGAACAGGGGTACGTGACCCCATTGTCGTATGATGGATATGACCTGGTATGGCACGATGAGTTTGATGGAAATACAGTAAATCCGGATTACTGGGTGTTTGAAATTGGCGATGGATGTCCAGACTTATGTGGATGGGGTAACAATGAATGGCAATACTACCGTAACGGAAATGCCTGGGTCTCCGATGGGGTGCTGACCATCGAGGCAAGAAGGGAAAACTTTGGTGGAAGTAGTTTTACCTCTGCAAGAATGAAAACAGAGGGGAGAAAGTCCTTCCAGTATGGGAGGGTGGATATAAGGGCCTTGTTGCCAAAAGGACAGGGCATATGGCCTGCACTGTGGATGCTTGGAAATAACATCACCACCGTAGGCTGGCCAAGATGTGGCGAAATAGATATCATGGAAATGATCGGTGGCAGCGGCAGAGAAAACCAGGTGCACGGAACCTTGCACTGGCATAACAACGGTCATGTTTTTACCGGTGGTTCCTATACTCTGTCAGAAGGTACATTTGCCGATGAATACCACGTGTTTACTATTATATGGGATGAAGAATACATTCGGTGGTTTGTCAATGATATCCAGTATTATGAGTTGCTCATTACCCCGGCACACATGACCGAATTTCACCAGGAGTTTTTCTTTATCTTCAATGTAGCCGTCGGTGGAAACTGGCCTGGATATCCGGACCAAACCACAACCTTTCCGCAACAAATGCGCGTGGACTATATTCGGGTATTTCAAAAAACAGAATCATAAATAATTCAAAAAAATATCGTATGAAAAAGACCTTGATCATCTTACTCCTTCTCATGTCAGGGTTTATATGCAACACGTTGCTGCATGGACAAACCCTCACCGGGGTAGTAACCGACCGGGCAAGCGGGGAAACACTACCCGGGGCAAATGTCGTTGTGGCTGGTACCACAATAGGAACCATGACAGGGATGGAAGGAACATATGAACTGGAACTGACTCCGGGTGACTATTCTATAGTGGTCAGTTATGTTGGATATATTGGTGAGGAATTCAGCATAACCTTAACGGATGATGAGCGCCTGACAAGAGATATATCATTGCAACCCGACATCACCACTTTTGAAGAATTTGTGGTGGTGGGCTATGGAACACAGCAGAAAAGACTGGTAACCGGGGCCATCTCAAGCGTAAGTGCCGAAGAGATCACTTCGACACCAGTATTGCGTGTTGACCAGGCATTGCAGGGGCGGACAGCCGGGGTGATGGTAACAAACTTATCCGGACAACCGGGTGAGCCACCCACGGTGCGCATCAGGGGTGCCGGGACAACCGGAGATGCTTCGCCGCTGTATATCGTTGACGGACTGGCTGTGGGAAGTATTGACTACCTGAATCCGGGCGACATAGAATCGATCGATGTACTGAAGGATGCTGCATCTGCAGCCATATACGGCGCAAGGGCAGCCAACGGTGTGATACTGATAACCACAAAAAGCGGACAGGAGGGGGTGATGAATGTTACCTACTCAACATACCAGGGGATGCAAAATGTGGCACGGACCATCGATATGCTTGATGCCGAACAGTATCGTATGATGATGAATGAAGGGGCAAGGAATGCGGGACTTACTGAACCTTTCGATCTCAACGAAATTCCACAACACAATACCAACTGGCAGGATGCTCTGTTTGCATCAAATGCTCCGCTAATCCACCATGAGCTATCAGTCAACGGGGGCACCGAACGATCAACCTACGCCTCATCGCTTTCTTATTTTACCCAGGAGGGGATCATTGGTGGTGACAAATCGAGATTCGACCGGATCACCGGCAGACTGAACACCCGACACGATGTGAATGAGTTTATCAACTTTGGAAGCAATATGGCCTACTCAAACATCACTACACGAGGCATAGCGAGCAATGCTTCCTTTAACGCAGCATACGGCAGCGCACTGAATATTGACCCGCTCACCCCTGTAATTGAGGAAAATGAGAACATCCTGAACCAGGCTCCATATGCCACTGAACCTGTCGTTACCAGCAGTAAGGGTGAAGTATACGGGATTTCCCGGCATATCGGATCAGAAATTGTCAACCCGCTGGCGCTGCTCGAATTACAAACCGGACAGTCGAGGGTTGATAAGATCGTCGGAAATGTGTTTGGCGAAGTAGAGCCGGTGAACAACCTTAAGTTTAACAGCAGCCTGGGCATAGACCTTGCCTATGTGATCTATGACAGCCACACTCCATTGTTCTACCTGAATGATGCACAACTCAATACTGAAAAAACCAACGTGTCAAAATCCATGCACAGACACTATACATGGCAATGGGAAAATACACTGTCATGGGCGAGGGAAATAGGTGACCATAACATCTCTGCATTGGCAGGGGTATCGGCAAGCAAATACAACTTCGAAGACCTCTCGGGTTTTAATGCCAAAGTGCCCATCAACGATCCCAACCATGTGTATCTGAATATGGCCACCGATACCGTGTGGACCGCCTATGGAGGTGCATTGCATAATTCTCTTTTGTCGCAGTTTGGAAGAGTCCTGTATGACTATCAAAGCAGGTATGCATTCAATGCCACCCTGAGAAGGGATGGATCGTCAAAGTTC